>NZ_JAQWTM010000046.1 GCF_029242675.1 Flavobacterium sp. | reverse complement strand
AATTATTAAAAAATCCTCAAGGCACAGCACGTTATGAGGCTGTTCCAAAATTGAAAGCCATTTGCGATGAAGTAATAACAGAATTGCGGACGAGAACAGTATATATTTAAATCTATCAAATTTAGAAAACGAAATACCTATGGCCGCTTGTAACAATCAAAAGTTACAAGCAGTTTTTTTTTGGTCTTTTTAATGAGAATTCATGCCCTTTTCAATGATTTTTATTTTTTGTTTGAACATGCTTTAAAAAGATTTACATTTGCAAACTTGAAAGCAATAGCGATCTGCATTGTTTTTATCGAAGTTATATTAGCATAAAGAGCTTGCTAATTATCTCAAATCCAACAGTTTTAATTTTGTCAAGTTGGCAGGCAAGCATTGTCTGTAGACCTATTATTATATAAATAGCTTAAAAAAAAGAATGAAACAGTACTTCAATTTATTCGACTTCACCCAGAAAGTCAATTACAAAACAGAAATTTTAGCGGGGTTAACCGTGGCAATGACGATGATTCCAGAATCTCTTTCTTTTGCCATATTAGCCGGTTTTCCACCATTAGTGGGATTGTATGCTGCATTTATCATGGGGCTAGTTACGGCAATATTTGGTGGAAGACCGGGTATGGTTTCTGGAGGTGCAGGAGCTACAGTTATTGTATTAATTGCCTTGATGCAATCAAGCGGTTTAGAATATGTTTTTGCCGCAGTAGCTCTAGCGGGAGTATTGCAAATTCTCGTAGGAATATTTAAACTTGGTAAATTCATACGGTTGGTGCCACAACCAGTAATGTTCGGATTTGTAAATGGATTAGCAATAATCATCTTTATGTCTCAATTGGAGCAATTCAAAACGATGGTAAATGGTGAAAGTGTCTGGTTGTCAGGAGAACCATTATACATTATGTTAGGATTAGTTTTACTAACCATTGGAGTTGTTTTATTTTTCCCAAAAATAACTAAGGCTGTGCCTGCTTCATTAGTAGCGATTATTGTCGTTTTCGGTTTGGTATTAGGATTTGGAATTGATACAAAAACGGTTGCAGATATTGCTTCAGTTAGTGGTGGTTTTCCACCTTTTCATGTTCCTGAGATCGCTTTTACATTCGAAACTTTAAAATTAATATTTCCTTACTCGCTAATAATGGCTTCTGTAGGCTTAACAGAAGGATTACTAACATTGAATTTAGTAGATGAAATGACTGGCACAAAAGGTAGTGGTAATAGAGAATGTATCGCTCAAGGCGGAGCAAATATCTTAAATGGTTTTTTCTTTGGAATGGGTGGTTGCCCTATGATTGCTCAAACATTAGTAAATTTATCAGCGGGTTCGAGAGCAAGATTATCTGGGATAATTGCAGCTTTCACAATTTTGATAATCATTTTATTTGGTGCACCAGTGATAGAAAAATTACCTATCGCTGCACTTGTGGGAGTAATGGTAATGGTCGCTATTGGTACTTTTGAGTGGATTAGTTTGCGCATAATAAACAAGATGCCAAAGCACGATATATTTGTAGGTGTGCTAGTAGCAGTGATTACCATCATGCTTCATAACTTGGCTCTAGCTGTTCTTATAGGTGTAATTATTTCAGCGCTAGTGTTTGCCTGGGAAAGTGCTAAGAGAATTAGAGCTAAAAAATATATTGATGAAAATGGGGTAAAACATTATGAAATATATGGCCCTTTGTTCTTTGCTTCTACAACAGCTTTCAGTGAAAAATTTGATGTATTTGAAGATCCTACTGAAGTGATAATTGATTTTAGAGAAAGTAAAATTGCTGATATGAGTGCAATCGATGCTTTAAATAAAATTACAGAACGATATGCAAAGCTAGGTAAAAAAGTACATTTACGTCATCTAAGTAAAGATTGTCGTATTTTACTTGACAATGCAGACGATGTTATTGACATCAATATTATGGAAGACCCAACATACAAAGTGGCGGTTGATTAAATAAAAAAAAGGACTTGAAATAATCAAGTCCTTTTTTTATGCGTGTCTGTCCCGTCCTGAAATAGCGATACACAAAAAGTATCCTAATGGAAAAACATGAAGAAACACGCTATGTTAAGCGAACTCAAAAAGATTACTCAATGTCTTTTAAATTACAAATTGTTCAAGAAATTGAACGAGGAGAACTT
>NZ_JAQWTM010000035.1 GCF_029242675.1 Flavobacterium sp. | reverse complement strand
CGCAATGCGAGACTCTTTTTTTTGATTAATTTTATGCTTCTAAAATAATTTAAAAATATACATCTTGTTACTAAAAGAACTCACTACCAAACAAGAAATGCTTGCTCAATTTGAAATAATGCAACATTTATATTCCAATTTCACCTTAGAGAAATACGAATCCTACCTTGATGCAATAGTTCCGCATAATTATACGCAAATCGCCGTTTTTGAGGGTGATGTTTGTGTTGGTTTGTCGGGATTATGGTTTGGAATTAAGCTGTGGTGTGGCAAATATTTGGAGATTGATAATTTTATTGTGCATCCAGAGCACCGCCAAAAAGGAATAGGCAAAATAATGACTGATTATGTAGATGCTAAAGCGATAGAGCTAGGTTGCACCATGACCGTTTTAGACGCTTTTACAGGAAATTACACGGCACATCGCTTTTATTATAACCAAGGTTTTGTGCCTAAAGGGTTTCACTTTTTGAAAATCTTAAACGAAGAAGGATTGTCTTAACACACTTTTTTGCATTTTAAACCAACACTATTAGTAAACGATCGATCTATCCATCTATTAAACCAAAGAATTAGTTATTTTTGTTTTTAATATAAATCACACCTCTTATTTTGGGATTATACAAAAGCCTTTTTAAACAAACAGCCATTTACGGACTAGCTACGGTTTTACCGCGAATGTTTGGTTTTATACTGGTGCCACTTTATACAGATTTGCTTCCAGAAGTCGAGTACGGAAAAGTATCCATCATTTTTGCATGGATGATTTTTTTCAATGTAGTGCTGGCCTACGGAATGGAAACCTCCTTTTTTAGATTCTATAACAAGGAAACCGATAAAAATAGTGTCATCGAGACTACGACAGTATCGCTATTTTGGACCTCCATAAGTTTTTTATTCATTGCACTATTATTTCGAGACCAGTTAGCGCTGTTCCTCCAAATAGATGTGCAACACGTTACTTATGCGATATGGATTTTAGTATTTGATGCCTTGGTTATTATTCCGTTTTCTAAATTACGAGCAACCCAAAGACCCATTAAATACGCTATTATCAAAATCGGAAATGTACTTGTATTTCTACTGCTCAATGTCTTTTTTCTATTGTATTTACCCAAAATTGCCAGGTATTATCCGGATAGTTTTTTAGGGACAAACTATGTGCCTGATTATCAAATCGGCTATATATTCATGGGAAATATCATCGCTAGTTTCTTGACTTTTGTGGCTTTATCCAACAACTATTTGTTTCTTAAATGGAAATTTAATTTTGCTTTATGGAAAAGCATGATGCGCTACGGTTTGCCCATTATGATTGCTGGTATCGCTTTTGCTATTAACGAGCAGTTTGACAAAATCCTTTTAGGACGCTTGCTACCCGCTAACATTGCGGAGGCCGAAGTGGGAGTTTATTCCGCTTGTTACAAACTAGGACTGTTCATGGTTTTGTACCGCACCGCCTACACCTTGGGGATCGAGCCTTTTTTCTTTAGCCATGCTTCTGATAAAAATGCACCGCAAACCTATGCCATGATCACCAAATATTTTGTCATTTTTGGTTCGTTTATATTACTATCAGTAGTCGTTTTTGCTGATTTATTTAAAATGCTCATGATTCCTAACGATTCTTATTGGGTCGCCATGAAAGTAGTTCCTTTAATTATTCTGGCTAACTTCTTCCTTGGAATTTATACCAATTTATCGGTTTGGTACAAGCTAATCGACAAAACCTATATTGGCGCTTATATTTCAATCGCGGGAGCAGTAATTACCTTGGTTTTAAATTTTTTATTAATCCCAAGTATGAGTTATTATGGTTCAGCGATAGCCACTTTAGCAGCTTATGGTAGCATGATGTTCATTTCGTATTACCTAGGAAATAAATACTATCCTATTCCGTATGACATGAAAAAAATTGGAGGCTACCTCTCTTTATCAGTGTTTTTCTCAGTAATATCTTTTTATGGATTTCGCGAAAATTATTTTGTAGGCATCGGACTTTTGATCGTTTTCCTCTATTTTATTTATCACAACGAAAAAGAAACCTTATTGAAAATTATAAAAAAATAGTTTTTCAGGAGCTATTTCCTGCTATCCGCTGTATCTTTTTATTCGCCGCGGCGAATAAAAAGGATGCCGCTACTATCAGGGCTAAAAAACCAGAAGTACCATTCACAAATTGTACTTTAAAACAAACACATTATTATGAAAGTAAACATCATCAATAAATCGCAACATGCCTTGCCACACTATGAAACCATAGCATCAGCAGGAATGGATTTAAGAGCTAACCTTACCGAAAGCATCAGCTTACAACCCCTAGAAAGAACCATAATTAAAACCGGTCTTTTTATCGAATTACCTATTGGATACGAAGCGCAAGTACGACCACGTAGTGGCCTGGCTTTCAAAAACGGAATCACAGTGCTTAATTCACCGGGAACTATTGATGCTGATTATCGTGGGGAAATTGGTGTGATTTTAGTAAATTTATCCAATCAAGCTTTTGAGATCCAAAACGGTGAACGAATAGCGCAACTCATCATTGCTAAACACGATCGCGCTGAGTGGATTGAAGTACAAGAACTATCCGAAACCGCTAGAGGAGAGGGCGGATTTGGTAGCACGGGGGTAAAATAAAGCCCCCTTACCCCGCCGCGGCGGGGAACCGATAATTACAAATAGAAGCTAATATAAATTTAAATCCTACTCACCCCTAGTAGTAGTTCCCCGCCGTGGCGGGGTTAGGGGGCTTATATGAAAATAATAGTACCTATGGCAGGACGTGGATCTCGCCTTCGCCCACATACCTTAACAATACCAAAACCTTTAATTCCTATAGCCGGTAAATCAATCGTACACCGTTTGGTAGAGGATATTGCTAAAATCTTAAAAGAGCCCGTAACCGAAGTAGCTTTTATTCTTGGTGACGAAGCTTTTTTTGGAGAGCAAGTTGTCGCTGATTTAGAGACTTTGGCTAAAAGCTTGGGTGCAAAAGCATCTATTTATAGACAAGACCAACCTCTTGGAACGGGTCACGCTATCATGTGTGCACAAGATTCTTTATCGGGTCCAGCAGTTATCGCTTACGCAGATACTTTGATTAGAGCGGATTTTGAATTAGATTCACAAGCCGATGCTGTGATTTGGGTAAAACAAGTAGACCAACCAGAAGCTTTTGGTGTGGTAAAATTGAACGCTACTAATGACATTATTGAATTAGTCGAAAAACCAACGACTTTCGTTAGTGACCTAGCCGTTATCGGGATTTATTATTTCAAGGAAGTAGGAGATTTAAAAACGGAGTTGCAAAAAGTATTGGATAACAACATTCAAAATGGTGGCGAATACCAAATTAATGATGGTATCAAAGCGATGATGGCTAACGGTAAAGTTTTTAAAACCGGTAGCGTAGATGAATGGATGGATTGCGGTAACAAAGAGGTAACCGTGGAGACCAATAGCAGAATGCTTGGGTTTTTACATCAAGATGGAGCGCCACTAGTTGCTGATTCGGTTCAACTAGAAAACGCAACGATTATTCCACCCTGTTATATTGGTGAAAATGTAGTTTTAGTAAATGCAACAGTGGGACCTAACGTATCGTTAGGAAAAGGATGTCGTGTCGAAAATGCTACAGTAAAAAACAGTTTGATTCAGACGAATTCAGTTATAAAAAATGCGACTTTAGACAACGCCATGATCGGGAATCATGCTCGTTTTGATGGCGCGTTTACTAGCGTTAATATTGGTGATTATTCGGTTTTAGAGTAGCGTTACTCTTCCACAAATTGGTTGCCAAGAAATTTATAAAAATAGGATGAAAAAAAGATCGCTTGTTGTTTTACTTTTTGTTTTGCTATGCAATGCTGCTGCGCTATGGGCACAACCAGAGGCAGTAGAAACGAAAACCAATGCCGACAAATTTCAAGATTATTTTTATGAAGCACTCAAGCAAAAAGGAATTGAAAACTACGACAAAGCGATCGTTTCATTGCAGCAATGCTTAAAATTAGAACCGCAAAACGCTGTGCTTTATTTTGAATTAGGTAAAAACTATCTGGCTCAAAAGGACTACCGCAATGCATTTACTTCTTTTCAAAAAGCAAGCGAAATTGACCCTACTAACAAATGGTTTTGGATTGGGATGTATGATGTTAATTATGCTACTAAGGACTACCAAGGTGCTATAAAAACCATCGATAAGCTCATTACATTTGACCCTAAATTCAAAGAGGATTTAACATCACTCTACATGAACACGGGACAATTTGATGCGGCGCTAGATTTAATTAATGAGCTCAATGAAACCGTAGGGAAATCAGATCGTAGGGAATCCTACAAGCTACAAATCCTCTCTCAAGGAAAATATCAAAATGCTGAAATCGCCAATTTGCTGCAGCAAATTAGTAAATTCCCGCAAGAGGAGTCGAACTATATTTCGCTGATTTATTATTACTCAAAAAATGACGCGATTGATAAAGTGTTGGAAACAGCACAAAAACTAGAAAAAGCCATTCCCACTTCGGTCTGGGCGCAGGTGAGTTTGTTCAAGTTTTATTTAGACAAAAATGACGGTGCAAAGGCAGTAACGGCAATGAACACAGTTTTGGCAAGTCCCAAAATCGACAATAAAATCAAGCATAGGATTTTAAATGAATTCTTGATTTATGCGTATGCCAATCAGCAATACATGCCTGATGTCGAAAAGGCCGTGCGTTATTTTGACTCTGATCCCAATGTAAATGTGGCTAAGGAAATAGGGAAGTACCACCAAAATAAAAAGAACTACAAAGAAGCGATTCGGTTTTACGACTTGGCCAATGAAAAAAGCAAAACAGTTGATATCGAAACCAATTTGCTTTTGCTTCAAGCGCATACAGAGCTTGGTCAATTTGACGCTGTAGTCAAAAAATCGAATGAACTTTTAGAGTTGTTTCCTGCGCAACCACAGTTTTATTTTTATGCAGGTTTAGGATTTAATCAGCTAAAGCAATTTAAAAAAGGAAAAGACGTTTTAGAAATGGGCATGGATTATGTAGTAGAGGATATACCATTAGAGGCCAATTTTTATATTCAGTTAGGAGAAGCCTATAATGGACTCGGTGATGTCAAGAAAAAAGAATTTTATTTCGGCAAAGCCAATCAATTATTAAAACAAAAAAATTAAAATGAATCTATTTTCAAGAACTATAGTGATGCTTTGCATTGCGGGTATTAGCTCCGTTTCGCTGGTGTCTTGTAAAGCTAAGGACAAAGCAATTCCCACAGCCATCGCTACCGAGCCAGTAGACGAAATGAAAGCTTCTAAAATCATAGCCAACCACTACAATATCAAAAGCAATTATTCATCGGTATATATTAGAGCAAATGCCAAGTATGCAGATGATAAGCAAACACAAAACGTAACGGCTGAAATTAAGATCAAAAAAGACGAGCAAATTTTAGTGAGTATCCGTTTTCTAGGGATTACCATGGCAAAAGCTTCGATTACTCCAACATCAGTAAGCTATTACGAAAAAATAAAAGGAACCTATTTCGAAGGCGATTTTAGTGCTTTAAGTAAGTGGTTAGGAACCGACTTGGATTACAATAAGATCCAAAATCTTTTAGTAGGGGAAGCACTTGACGATTTAAAAAAAGGAAAATACACAGAAGCATTGGTTGATCAATTGTACCGCTTAGACGATGCAAAAACAGGAAATACCAAGAAAACATTTTACCTTAATGGAGCTGATTTTACGGTAAACAAGCAAGAAATCAAGCAAACTGCGGAGTCTCGCATGATTCAAGTCGCATACGCTGACACCAAAGTGTTTCCAGAAGCTACAATGCCTGCTAATGTGAATATCAAAACATTTCAGCCCAAAGGAAAGTCTGAAATTAATTTAGAGTACACAACCATTACCTTTAATGAAGAACTTTCTTTTCCTTATAGTGTTCCAAATGGTTATAATCGAATTATAATTAAGTAAATTCGCGAAAATATTTTTTTAAGATGCAAAAATTTCTCCTAAGCCTACTATTTATCTGTCTGACTTCCCTGTCATGGAGCCAGTCGCAACAAGAAAAGTTAGAACAACGTAAAGCTGAAATACAAAAAGAGATTAGAGAAAACGAAAAGATGCTGCTTAACGTAAAGTCGAAGGAGAAATCAGCAATGAACGTTTTCTTGATCCAAAAAAATAAAATTCGCCTTAAAGAAACCTTGATCAATACAACCGAAAAGCAAATGAAGCTTTTGGCCAATGATATGTATATTAATCAAATGAAGATTAATAAACTCAACAAGGAACTAAAAATCCTGAAAGAAGATTACGCTAAGATGATTGTGAAATCGTATAAAAGCCGATCAGAACAAAGTAGGGCCATGTTTATTTTATCGTCTGAAAATTTCTTGCAGGCATACAAGCGCGCGCAATATTTAAAACAATATACCAGTTTTAGAAAAAACCAAGGTATTGAAATTAATGCGAAATCAGTAGAACTTGTTGACTTCAATGCCAAATTAAACGTTCAAAAAGTAGCAAAGAAAAAACTATTGGTTGAGAATGAGAAAGAACGTGTTGCTCTTGTCAAAGAGAAGCAAATTCAAGAACAATTGGTAAATTCAATTAAGAAAGATAAAAACCGAATCGTATCTGACATTCGCAAAAAGCAAAGAGAATCCAAATCGATCGACAAACAAATTGACCGTTTAATTAGAGAGGCAATCGCCGAAGCGAACAGAAAAGCGGCGCTAGAAAGAGCCAAAGCACAAGCCCTGGCTTCTAAATCCAATGACACACCTAAGGAAGTCGCTGCCAAAGCCGCCAAAGCACCCGTTTCGTCTTCTAGAATCGAGTTAACACCGGAGTCAAAAATTGTAGCTGATAATTTTAGAGCCAATAGAGGAAGCTTGCCATGGCCCGTTGAAAAAGGATTTATTTCCCTAGGGTATGGAGATCAAGCACATCCTATTTACAGCACTTTAGTTATTCACAACAGTGGAGTCGAAATCACAACTAATGAAGGTGCAAGCGCTAGAGCCGTTTTTAGCGGTGAAGTAGCGAGTGTAATCGTGTTGTCACCAATAAACAAAGCGGTAGTCATACAACACGGAGATTTCTTTACGGTCTACCAAAACCTTAGTTCGGTATCGGTTAGTCAAGGAGAAAAAGTGAGTGGTAAGCAAACGATAGGTAGAGTGCGAACCAATGGAGATACTGGTAAAACAGTGATCAAATTCTTATTGTCTCAAAACACAGTGTACACCAATCCGCAACCTTGGTTGTCACCAAAATAAAACAGTAGAAAGAGTATATAGAAAGCGAATCCTTTAGTTGATTCGCTTTTTTTTTGCTATTTTTTTTTAAGACAAATGGTTTTCTAGTACCTAAAAAGGAGTCCGAAGGAAGTCTGTTTGCGAGTTGATAAATACAGATTAAAAGCCTATTTTTAATCCGTTAATCCCGATAAAAACAAGACTGTGTTTTCACTTAAATACGCGACCCTTTTCACCTTGCTCCTTTGCGCTTGTTCTAGCATGGGTCAAGCCCAAAAAGACACCACGGCCTTATCAGAAATAAAAATTAGTGCAGCACCTATTGCTACGCGATTGCAGGTGGCTGCAGCATCCATAGCGGTTATTGATAAAGTCGCCATCAATACTAATGACGGCGCCATTCTTACACCAGTTTTAAATAAAATTCCCGGCGTGTACATGCAACAGGGTGCGCTAAACACCAACCGAATAACCATTCGCGGTATGGGTGCGCGAACACCTTTTGGGACCACCCGAATCAAAACTTATTTAGATAACATTCCGCTGACTACTGCCGAAGGGGAATCAACCATCGAAGATATCGATCTAGAGACCATTGGTTCCATCCAAATTATAAAAGGTCCTAATGCGACTAGCTTTGGTGCGGGATTAGGCGGAATTATCCACCTTTTAACCAATCTGGGAGGTAATCAAAAATCGTTTGTAAAATCCAACAGTACGTATGGAAGCTTCGGACTTTTGAAGCAGAGTTTCTCGGGTGGGTACGCTCAAGAAAGCGCCAATGGATATGTTAATTACAGCCATTTGCAAAGTGACGGCTTTCGCCAAAATTCCTCCTATGACCGAAAATCACTGCATTTGCAGGCCAAAAAGCAAATTACAACAAGCGCGACGCTTAGTTTTTTAGCGGTTTACACTCAACTCAAAGCGTTTATTCCAAGTTCAATCAACGAAACGGATTTTACAACCAATCCACAAAAAGCAGCAGCTAATTGGTTGGCGGCCCAAGGGTTTGAATCCTATGACAAAGTATTGGTAGGAGTTGGTTACGATCAGGAATTAGGAAATCATTGGACGTTGAAAGCTGCGGTCTTTGGTAATTATAAAAAAGCATTTGAACCACGACCTTTCGATATTCTTGACGATCAATCCGCTTCGATGGGGATACGTTCTAGTTTGAATTATAAAAATACTTTTTTGGCGGTTCCGTTTGAGATGAGTGTCGGGACTGAAATGGCATTTGACACCTATCGCTTTTTGCTATTTAGAAACCTATACCTCACGCAACCCAATCAAGGCAGCGTGCAAGGAGCCGAGTTTAGCACTAAAAAACAAAATAGCAACTACCAGAATTACTTTGCTCAAATGGATTTTTCGCTTTCGACCAACTGGCATTTGGAAGCCGGATTGGCTTTGAACACGACGCATTATGCCTTGGAGGACCTTTTTAGTAGTGGTACAGCACCTGCGTTACAATATAGTTTTGGAACCATTTTGTCACCGCGTGCAGGGCTTTCCTATAGTTTTACCAAAAATCAAACTCTTTTTGCAGCGGTAAGTAAAGGGTTTTCGACGCCAACAGTAGCTGAAACGCTAACGCCAACGGGACAAATTAATACGAACTTGCAACCAGAGATTGGGTGGAATTATGAATTGGGCTGGAAAGGAACTACTTTAGGCAACAAGCTGCATACCGAGATTAGTTTTTTTAGTACGCAAATCACAAATTTATTAGTCGCTAGACGAACGGCCGAGGATCAATATATTGGTATTAACGCCGGCTCAAGTTCCCATGTAGGACTCGAAGCACAACTCAATTACAAGTGGATAAAAAGCAATAATTGGGAGCTAAGCACGAATTTTTCGGCAGCAATAAACCATTTTAGATTCAAGGATTTTGTAGATGATGCAAAGGATTATTCTGGAAATAAATTAACGGGAGTGCCTAATACACAATGGAATTTTGCACTAGATGCCGTTTCAAACTCAGGTTTTAGTTTTAGTACATCCTATTTAGGTATCGGTAAAATCCCCATCAACGATCAAAACTCAAAATTTACTTCGGCTTACAGGCTAGTTGATTGTAAAACAAGCTACGCTTTTACTATTTTAAAAAGCATAAAAGCGACGCTAAGCGCAGGAGTAAACAACCTGACGGATGCCCGTTATGCTGCGAGTATTGTACCTAATGCGGTAGGTTTTGGAACCGCGCAACCGCGAGCCTATTATCCAGGAAACCCCCGCAATTACTACGGAGGTTTCGCTGTTAATTATCTTTTTTGATAGGTGTATTACTTTATTTTTTGACTAGAGCTACCTCTTTTGCAGTAACCATTTTAGACTGTTTGTTGGTCCAGCTATTCATAATGTAATTCATCACATCAGCGACTTCTTCGTCACTTAATCCCATGGAGGGCATCATGCTGTTGAATTTTTTTCCGTTAACTGTAATCGCTCCTTTTTGACCGTATTTGACAGCATGAATGCTTTCCGTTCGTTTGTTTTTGAGCCAATCGGATCCGTCAAGAGGCGGAAAACTAGTGCCACTGCCTTTTCCAGTTGCTTGGTGGCACTGCATGCAAAAATCGGCATAGACCTCCTTACCGGCAGCGATGCTTTTTTGCAAGTCGGTTTGTTGGTCGGTTTTTACCAAAAAAGGGATATAATCGGTAGTAACGGTAGTAGTAGTGTGACGGCTAAGAAAAGTAAAAGCAGTTGAAGCCATAACCAATAGCGCCAGTGTTGTTTTTGATAGTATCATTTTAGTTTGGTATTATTTTTAGAATTCCTTTTCCTTCCACACCCAAATATATGTAGCCGTCCGGTCCTTGCATAATGTTACGCAAGCGTCCTACATCAGTAGCGATTTTTTGGCGTCCAGTAATTTTATCACCGGTAAAAGTCAGCATTTCTACATATTGAAATTTTAAAGAACCTACGAGTAAATTCCCTTTCCAGTTAGGGTAAATGTCACTGCTTATAAAAGCCATTCCGCTTGGAGCGATAGAAGGCGCCCAGTAGTATTCAGGATCTTGAATTCCCTCTTTTTGTTGGATACTACTAATGATGGTATTGTCGTAATCGATGCCGTAAGTAACCACAGGCCAGCCGTAATTGGCTCCTTTTTTAACAATATTGATTTCGTCACCCCCTTGCGGTCCGTGTTCGTGTTCCCAGATCGCTCCTGTTATAGGATGCTTCGTCATTCCTTGTGGATTTCGATTTCCATAGGTGTAAATTGCTTCTTTGGCATTAGCCATACCTACAAAGGGATTGTCTTTTGGGATGCTGCCATCAGCGTTGAGGCGGTAAATTTTTCCGTTGTCGCGGGTAAGGTCCTGCGGGTTCACAAAGTGAGCACCACGCTCTCCTGCTGAGAAAAATAAATAACCGGCATTGTCAAAAACAATTCGGGATCCAAAATGTTGCCCTTTGGTGGTGTTAGGACCACATTTGTAAATAGACTCGATTGATGTTAAACTTTCATTCTCTAGTTTCGCGCGAATAATTTTGGTGTTTCCACCCGTGCCTTCTCCTTCGGTAGAAGCGTAGCTAATGTAAATCCATCCGTTTTTAGAGTAATCAGGATGTAAAACAATATCCAATAAACCACCTTGTCCACGATTGTAGACTTCCGGTACATTTTTAACCTCGGTTTTTTTGCCATTAGTTACATGGTACAAAACACCGCTTTTTTCAGTTACTAAAAAAGAGCCATCGGGTAAAAAAGCCATTCCCCACGGAATCGGAATCCCATCGACTACCGTTTCCAGTGTATAATTTAAAGGCGCCGTAGTAAGCGGAATATCATTTAGTTTTACTTGAGCAGTACAACCAAGGACGCAGCAGGTAAAGAAGCTAAGAATTATATTTTTCATGTTTTTAATTTTTAACGAGGTTTAAAGATAGTAAAAAGGATCAAATTAGGGTAGAAAGCCGTACAGGCCTTTTATTGCGAAGAGTGAGGATTTAAAAATAATGATGCAGTCTAATTATAATCTAATTGCTGTTGTTGCCCTTTTGTGGCGTTTGAGAAGCTTATTTAAATTCTTACAATTATTTTTAAAATCTCTAGCCAATTCATTTTAAATTTATGATTATTAGTTTTATATTCGCACTCTGATTTTCAAGATATTAATACGATTTAATGAAAAAAATACTCAGTATTCTCTTACTTCTTATTTTTCCTTATGTAACTTTTAGTCAGCAGATAAAGGCTTTACCTTATGATCAAATTAAAATTACCAAAGCGTTTATTAAAGACACTTTAAAAATAGATGCCTACATTAAAAAAGCAATTCAACTTCCGTTTAGTGAAGAAAAAGAGGCGAAATTTTATTATCAGAAAGCGCTTGATCTAGCGTATAACCTGCGTTCGCAAGAACAAATTGCCAAAGTGTTTTTAGAAAAAGGACTTTACTACAGAGAAAATTTCAATTATTTTGAATCGATTAAAAGTTTTAATAAAGCGCTTCCTTATTTTGAAAACACAAAAGAATCCAAGCTTTTAAGCAAGTTGTATTTTTTCTTAGGGCAATCCTATTTTTTTGTGTATTCCGAAGATATTTCTTTTAAGTATTATCTCAAGGCTTTGAATTTATACAAGAAGAACCAAAACGAAATTGGAGTGGCTTACTGCTACAATGGTATTGGAACTATTTATAGCAATACGAATCACAAAGTGGCTTTGAACTATTTAAATAAATCATTAGCATTATTTAAAAAAAATAATTATTACAAAGGAATTGCGACCTGTTACATTAACATTGCAAACGCAACAGAAAAAACAGAGGAGAGCGTTGTCCTATACAATAAATCCATTGCTGTTTTAAAATTACAAAATGACAATTATACCCTTGCCGTAAATTATAATAACTTAGGGGATAGCTATATACATTTAGAAGAGTTTGACAGAGCGATTGCCTATTTTCAAAAGGGGTTAGCTATTTCTGAAAAAATGGATGCAAAACCATTGCATGCGATGCTTTACCTAAATATTGCAGAAGTAAAGTTAAAGCAGAAGTTGTATGATGACGCCATTTATTATTCGAATCTGAGTTTAGACTTTGCTACTAAAAAAGGGGATGTTGAGATTCAGGCCGCTAATATTTTAGCACTTTCGTCTATATACGAAAGCAGATCAGATATTAAGAAAGCGTTAGAATATAAGAATGAATATATCGCTGCACGAGACCGCGCCTTAAAATACAAAGACCAGAAAAAAGTACAGCTATACCAAAGTTTGAATGAGTTAGACCGGTCGCAATATGAGCTACAGAAGTTGAAGATTGAAAACGAAAATGCGGACTTGAAATTACAGTCTAAAAACAACCAAACCTATTTTTTTATTTTTTTGACACTGGTGCTTGTAGCTGTAGTGGTAATCTTGTTCTTGCAGAAAAAAGCCAAAAACAAAATCAATGCCGAGCTCCAATTTCAAACGCAGCAAATTAGTAATTTGAAAGACAATGTTCAGGTGCAAAATGACCGCCTAAACGACATCAATAACACTAAAAACAAACTATTCAAGATCATTGCTCATGATTTAAAGAATCCGTTGAGTTCGATTGAAGCCTTATCTGATTTGATGTTACAAGATCAAGGAGGAGCTGATGAGGAAGAGAAAGTACTCTTTTTAAACCTTATCAAAGAATCGGCGACTAAGGCCTCTGAAATCTTGAATGATGTGCTTATTTGGGCTTTGGACCAAGAGAAACCGGTTGAAAACAAAAAATTATCCATCAAGACCTTAATCAATGAGGAGCTGAAACTACTAGAGATTCAAGCTTCGCAAAAAGAGATCAGCATACACAATACGATTGATGCCGACCTAAATGTTGTAACCGATAAAAACAAAGTCGCGACGGTACTGCGAAATTTAATTTCGAATGCCATTAAGTTCTCGTACACCAAAGGCGCGATAACCATAAGTGCCGCTGTAGAAAAGAAATTTATTAAAATCAGTGTTAGTGACCAAGGAATTGGAATGACAACTGAGGAAATGCACAACCTTTTTATCGTTGACTACAAGAAATCAAGACTTGGCACCAGCAACGAAGAGGGCACAGGCCTAGGCTTAGTACTTTGCAAGGATTTTGTGCAAAAACTAGGCGGTACCATCACCGTTAGCAGTGAGCTCAATAAGGGAAGCGTCTTTAGCTTTACTTTGCCTTATGATGGGGGAGTGGTTTAGGTTGTTCTAGTGTCTATCAAATATTGTATCCATGTGGAATTCTAAAAACTCTTTTCGAGGTAAATATTTGATTGGACTAGTAATTTTTAAATTAGCGATAGGCGCAAAGTGGTTTTGATAGAACTCAGTATTCTTTTTCTTTTTTAGAGAGGTTGAAAGAACAACTTTATAATTTTGATCTACACCAATTATTCCTTTGTCAAATGCTTTGTCGTATAAAGCCGAAAGGCAGATTCCATTTTCAGGATTAAGTCTTTCATTTTCGTTCATTGACCAAGGAACAATATGACTCGCCAACAAAAGTTCAGGAATATCAATTCCTGTAATAGCACATTTTGTACTATAATTTGCCAAAATCATTTGTCTAAAAACAGACTGATTGACTCTTGTTTTAACTTCTCTTATTTTTGTTTCTCCTTTGATATCCTTTAATTCAGGATATAGGTCTACATATTTATCTTCAATAGTGATATTCTCTTTTTGAGCCAATAAAATTTCACTTTGAAAGATTAATTCTTCTTGGTTATGAAAATACTCGTCCCAAATGGGTTGTACTATTTTTGTCCCGCCACTCATTCCTTTAATTCCTCTTGCTTGTAGCGCAGGATCTACACTTGCAAAATTCACGAGGCGCAAAGCAATTGAACTAGAGCTCCTACCAATTAAATTAGCAAGATGAATGATGTCTTTATTTGTACTATGCATCTTTCCAAAAGGAATTTTTAAGTACAAATTAAAGGCAAGGATTAGTTCTTCTTTTGTCCAGAGGTTACGGGTTGCCATTATGATTATTAACTTAGAAACCTTCTATGCCATTCAGATTCATCTAGCCCTACTCTAGATAATTGGGACGTATATTCAGTAATTATCCTTTGAGAATGTAAATCTTTTAAATCAAGAACCCATTCGAAGTATTCATCTTCGTATTTTTGTTTAAATATAAATGTACCAACATCTTCGTTCAGTTCTGCTTTAATAACACCTTGATCATTTTGACAAACAAATTTAATAGTTCTTATAGAAAAAGAATCTTTTACTTTCTTTAATTTTAAACCTTCAGGGGTTAAAATATCAAACTTTGCTTCTGACAAAACTAATGGAATAAATAGAAACTTCCTTTCACTGCCATAAGGTATTCTTACACTATCGCATTTCTGTTGAATACATATATAATATTTATCATTAATAGTTGTGCTTTTTATCACAGTGCCGAGAGTTAATTTAGGAATTATATCATTTGGTATAAATAGACTTTTATGATGAGCCAATTTTGAAAATTTCTTATCAATTTCTTCTCTATTTATTTGTTCTTCTTTGTTCAGAAACAAAACTGTATTACTTAAAGAAATATGTTCATAACTATCCTTCATTTTAGACTTTGAAACACCAGCCTCCTTATTAAAAGTTTCTGCGTATCGCTTTGATATATCTTTTATTGGTGATTGAAGAAGTTCATTTATTAAGCTTTGCGAACGTTTGAAATTTTCAATTGGAACATATCCCTTTCCTATCTTATTCAACAGTTCGTGTACTTCTTCATTTATATTGACTTCAACCCAATCAGGAATTATATCTCTTATCACATCATTTGTTTTATTGTAGAATAGTAAATCTGAAATACTATCTCCAAATAATTCGATTAACAAATCTTCAGCATCTTCTTGACTAGGCAACAGTGCTTTATGGCTTAAATATGCACTATCAAGATTTTTAGAAAATAAACCTAGTATTTTAGATGAATTCTGTCGTAAAGTTGCTAATGAAAGTAAAGCAAAATTAGAAAGTAAACCACTCGTCATCATTGTGAATTCATCTAAGATAAAATTCGGTAAATCTTTATATTTGACAATTTTATCATTTAATCCAACAATGTGGTTGAATTTATTGTCAACTTCGTCATCCTCAACAGACGATTTTGCCCTAATTAATATTTTAGTATTGTTGGAAGACACTTTGCATGATTCTTTTTTCAACCCTGGTTTAATTTCATTTAGTTCAGTAAATATTTGTGTTGTAATTTCATTTAAATCTGTTTCCCCTGTATAAACTATTATTAGTTTTAAACTTTCTTTACTTTTAGAAATATCTAAAAAAATGTTTTTTATAATATCTAAAGTGTAAATGCCTCTAGGATCATCATCGTCGTCAGCATTTGGGTCTTCAATATCAGCTTCTAAAAGGATTATCTTCCAATCTAAAATGATTACATCTGCCTTTTTTGTAATACATTTAAAATCTTCAATATCTTGCTTTGTTTTTGGTTGATAAACCCCACATATTTTTTTTTCCTTGGCAAAAGCCAGTGAAACTTTTTGCGCATTAAAATCATGATTAGGATCTTCTAGAGTTACTCCTGCATAAGCTTTATCATCAATAAAGACGATACTTTGTAAAAAAGAGTTTGCTATCTCTTTTGATTTTTCGAAAAATGGATTAATCATTGTCGTTTGATTTATTTTGTACAATTCTAAAGGTAACAGTGCTTCCCTCTCGAGGAGTGACCACAGATATGTTATAATTTTCCGCATTTAAAACTTCTTTACTAATACTTAATCCCATACCTCTACCATTTTGTTTTCTCGAAAAACCTAAATCAAAGATTCTGTCTTTATCTTGAATTGGAATTTCAATACCATTATTACTAATATAAACGCCAGTATCATCAGCGTGCATTCTAATTATTTTACTTTCTACATTACTTTTATTTAACCAGTATATTGCATTGTCAATCAGATTAACAAAAACAGGATAGAATGTTGAGCGAAATCCATTTATTTTTTGAGAAGAAAAGCCTTTTGTGTGTTTAAAATCTATGTTATGCCTCTCTAATCTAGATTTAAATAAATCAATAAGAAATAATTTTATTTCCATTAGAGAAATATCTTCTCGTCTCCTATTTAGTCTTCTATTTAGTGGAGTAAACAAATTTAGATAACCGTCAAGGTGTTCAAAGTTTACCTTAATATTTTTATAAACACTATCAAGCTGTTGATTAACATCAGACCACGCTTTTAAATCTTTTATACTTCCTCTGATTGAGCGAACTGTACTGCTAAATTCATGGTGTAAAATACCAACAGCTAAACCAAGTTGGCTTAATTCAATATCAGCTTGAACTCTTTCTCTTAATTCTTCCAGTTCTTCAGACATTGCATCTGATATTTGATCGTTTGTGATAATTTGACCATCATTATCTTTTTCAATATAAAAGCTTTCAAACTGTCTTATTATTCTATCCATAACAAATGTGTTACGGTTACTTATTAATTCAATCTCATCCTCCATAGATTTTCTCTCTGCGACGAGATTAAAATCTTCAATATTATTTGTGCTAAGATGTTTGAATTTGTCTTTTACAGACCTAATTTGATTATCTAAATCTAACATCAAATCAGAAGTTAATTCTTTTATTTTCTTTGAAACATCAGTAACTAATTCGTTTGTTTCTTTTCGTTTTTTAGTGTTCGTTTTTTTAGCTTCAAAAGAAATAAATTCTACTGCTTGTTCCAGCCTCTTCCTTTTACTTATTTCGATGTCTAATTTGGTAATATATTCTTCAACTAAATTATCAATTTCACTATTAGCTTTATTAAATATATTTTGTTCTAAAACTTTAAATTCTTTTAAATAGGTTTCGAAATCTATTCGATTTTCTTTAGATATTGTGAATCCTTTAGGTCCATAAAGTGTAATATTTTTTTTGTAATCATTTATCTTTTGTCGGGCTTCAAATTCATAATCAATAATTTTTTGACTAGCTTCATCAATATCCTTTATATAAATTATTGAATTTAGATTTTTCTTTGTTTCATCTATAATTCTATTTACATTCTTTTCGAATAGACTTGAAGTTAAATCTTTAAAAAAAGCATCTAAATTTTGAATAAATTTTTCTTTTTTACTTTTAGCAAGCTTGTCTCTTCTTTCTAAAGCATTATGCAAAGTATATATTTCTTCTTTCTTTTTTTGATAAAATTCCGACTGAACTGTTTTTCCACTTGGATCAAAAAAATCAGAAGCTAATTGTAAAACAAAATTTTTGAGTATTTCTTGAAAATGCCTAAATGCCTTGTTTTCTATGAAACCTTCTCTTCCAGCTTTTTCAACAAGTTTATAGTTGTTATTACTATTTATTTCAATTACACCAAACATTCTCCTATGTGAGAAAAAATAAGTACTTGCTCTTTTGGTTCTGTTTTTTTCAATACTGAGAAAATCAAAATCAATATCTCCATATGGTAATACCCTTATATTGTCTTTATATATGTATAGAGCTCCAAATTTGTTTGTTTTATTACTTAATATTGCCCAGTTTTGTTGATCAATCTTTGAACTTTTTAAGTCACCATGGATATAAACAAAATTAATTTTAAATGGTCCACAATCAGTTTCTTTAAAATTATTACCATTCCAATTTACAATATGATTTTCATATTCTTTTTCTCCATAAATATTTATATTGCCTTTAAATTGACCATACTCATCAAAGGTACCTTCAAAGTGATGGTCAGCAATTTCAAATTCTTGTGGTGTGAAAAATTGCTCTTTATCAATTATGTTATTATATGCCCCATCATCTCCTCTATAATCTCTAAATGAAATATCAATTACTGGTTTAGGATGATTTGGAGTCATAGTATTGTGAAAGCCAATAAGCATTTTTTCAATCTTTGTTGCTTCTTTAGTTTCTTTATTACCTTCAATGTCAAAAATTAAATTTTCACTAACAGGATTTATATAGAAAAAAGTACCACCTCTCTCCTCATTAAATTTAAAATCTCCAACTAGATTATTATTAATCTTTTTTGGATCAATATCGAAATTAATTACCGAAAGAGTTATTCTTTCATAATCGTCTAATGATATTATATCTTTATCTTTAAGTTCTTTTAGAGAATTTAGAACATCTTGTTTTAAATCGTGAAATTGAATTAAATCAGGAAGTTCATCAAACTCACTTATTGGTATAACAATGTCTTCGAGGTTAATTCCGGGTAATTCAAATAATTCCCAATTGATGAAGGCTACAACAATTTTATATACTTTTTCTCTTTGTTTAGCTTTAGATATAATCAAAACTTGTTTACCAATAGATGCTATAGCTAATCGTCCTATTCCTTTTTCCCCCATTACAGGTCTTAATGGTTTAGATGAATCTTTTGGAGGTAATAGAGTTTTTCTATTTACAAATTTACTTTCTGTGCCAATAGTTAACCATCTTGTTTCAAACTCTTCTTTAGTCATTCCTAAACCATCATCCCTTAAGATAAGTAAATTATCTTTTCTCAAGAAATCAATATCAAATTTATCTGCATAAGCATCATGAGCATTTTTAATAAGTTCATTGATAGCTGTTGGAATTCCAGCAATTTGTTGACGACCTAATAAATCTAATGCTCTCGCTCTTGTTTTAAATTGCGCCATTTATGTGATTATTAATTATTGCCTCGCCTATACATTTTGCATATTGAGGAGGTACTGCATTACCAATTAATCGAGCTATGGCTGAAGTACTTGTTCCATGAAATTTATAGTCTCTAGGGAATGATTGTAATGTTGCTCCTTCACGTAATGATAAAGCACGATCTTCATCGGGATGAACAAAACGACCATTTGAGATGCTAAAAAACTTTGTTGTAATTGTAGGTGATGGTTTGTCCCACCATAAACGTCCAAAAGTATCTTTAAAGGAACTGTCTTTACCTTCAAAACAAGCTAATTGTAATTCAGGATCATTTGCAAAGCCTAATCTATTTCCGCCGTCTTTAGCTACTTTTTTCAATCTTCTTTTATTAATAGCAGATATAGACGCTACAGTGTGTAAAAATGCTGTTTCGTCTTTATGACCATCCTTAATTTTAGAGAAACCATTAGTTTCACCTAAAACATCTTTAACAGTAACTTTTTTGCCTTCTTTTTTTATCAAATCGATTAACTCGTTTGTTACACGATTTGCTATTAACGTAAATCTTTTTCGACTTTGGGGTACACCATATTCTGCTACATTATGAACTTCAAAGTGTACTTTATAATTATTTTTTTCGAGCCAAATTATAAAATCTTCTAGTCCGCTTTCATTTTTCTTTCTTAAAACTCCTGGAACGTTTTCTACTACTACATAACCTGGGTTAAAGTATTTTACAAAACGAGTAAACTCTATTAATAAATTAGCTGATTTTGTTGATTTGGTCTTATCGGTATTGATAATACTCCAAAACTGGCAAGGACTACAACCAATTAAGATTAAATCGTCATCATTTTTGGTTAAGTTTAATTTGTCTTCCAATTCTTGTTCTTCCAATTCAAAAACATCAGCTTGTATAAACTGGGCTCCAGTTATATTATCTTCATATGTTTTTTTGCAATTTGGCTCATAGTCAATCCCTGCTAGAACATTTATCCCTGCTTCTAACATTCCATAACTCATGCCGCCTCCGCCGCAGAAAAAGTCAACTGCCTTTAAAGGGATTGCTTCATCCTCCATAATTTAATTTTCCTTGCATTGTTATATTGTTCGTTTTTTTAGATTGTTCCGTATACTTTTAAAATGTACAATTATTATCTAATGGACGTTCGCCTCTATGCAAATATATATTAATTTGTAATAATATACATTGTTTTAAAAATCGATTCCCCTAGCCCCGACCCTAGCGAAACTCCTGTTGCAGGGCGGCTGTAGTTTTTTTGGGCTGCAAGAGCGACTGCAAGAAGCTCCTTGCGGTCCTTAAAAAACAAAGCGGTACAAAACAGAGTGAAGCGGAGGGCGGGAATTGCTCCTAAAAACTAAACTGTTGAGCATAAAAAAAGACCACCCGGTGAAGGATGGTCTTAACTGCAAATGCATTAACTAAATTGCGGTTTTGGTATTGTATTTTATTTCAACTACTGCTGCAGTGAGCCGATTTGCCTTATTATAGGATTATTTGTAAACACCAAAAGGTTTTTTACGGCTATTAAAATTTTTAAGATTGGTACAAAAGTAGTAAAATTTAGGCTAAATAAATGATAATATGCTATTTTTTGATACTAAAAAATGCGACTTTGTTGAATATCATGGCTTTTAACTGTTTTTGGTTTTAGAGAGTAACATCAAAATTATATTTTAGGTACTGAAAATGGTAAGATTGGGTTTCGGTTTTAATTTTTTGTTTAACTTTGCAATGTAAATGATAAACAAAATGGAAAATAAAAAACCAGATAACATTGTGTACTCTGCAGAGGAGGGATACAATGCTAATGTATTGCCTTATGCTACAACGGTGGGTGCGCCTGTGATTAGGGTGGATGATTTAGTGTCGTGGAAGAGTAGAGGGATTACTACGGTGAATAAGGAACTGGAGTTGAAATTTAACGAGCTGAAGTTGCAATACCAGCAGCTGATGGAGGAATACGAATGGAATGAGTTGGTGTACAGCGCTAAGTTTTCGTTTGAGCCGGTCATAGGCGAGATTTATCATTTGTACCGCGATGCGGCGGGTGTGAACTTTTTATCCTTGATTTCGCCCCAAGAATGGAACCGCGAACACATAGGTACTTTTAAACTGAATAGTGATAAAAAATGGATTCATTTGAAAGCTGAGGAGCGTTCTGTTTTTTAAAAATATAAAATTAGATTGTGCTTTGGGCACTGCATAGTTTTAGTTTATTGATTTGTTTGTAAAACGGTTGTGCTTTAGGGCGGAGCCGTTTTTTGTTTGACCTATAATCGCAAACGGATTGTCTAAGGCCCGCTTTGCCGGTTTTATGGCTAGGTAGTTTATGAGAGTCGGATTATATAGTAGTGCAACTATGCTATTGGTTTAGTGGTTTTTTAGAATCCAAAGCAGCAATGATTCTCATTATGGCTAATTTTTTACCTGAAGTATTTAAAAACAAATAAGACTTTACAGCAGTGTAAAGTCTTTTTTAATTTAAGCGAATCCTGATTATTGGTAGTTGTGGTGCGATGCTCCACTTTCTGTTTTTTTAGTCACTTTAGGTCGATCCCGGATGATGCAGTAGTTTTTAGGCGGCAATGTAACTTGCTTTTTCCTGCTTTCGAGCGGAGCTGTAACCAATATAAGTAGGATCTATTAGCTAATAGTTTTATAGTTGGGACAAATGTAAACCTAATTGTATGCTTGAGGTGCCTTTCGGATTTTGGTTGCTTTTTCAAAGGCAATTCCCATTTGTAAAAGGCGCTCTTCTTGATAGGGTCTGGTTATAAAGGTAAGTCCCCAAGGTTCACCTGTAGTTTTGTATCCCATAGGAATAGTTAAGCAAGGGTAATTGGCCGCTGCGGCTTGACCTGCGTTGTTATTGTTTATGGATAAGATGGCATCGAGCTGGTATTTTACCATGGGCGTTTCAAAAAATGTAACGCCTTCTTTTCTGACTTTGGCTTTGATAAGTACTAATTCTTCGGCAGAAGTGGTGTCTGTTAACATGCCATCAAAACGACCTTGACCATAAGGAATTTTCAGTGCTGGATCGCTGTTATTGTAGGCGATGATTGCAGCAATCGATTTGCTAGTTAGGTCTGCAGCTGCATATTTATTGAGGTAAGCAGGGAGATCTACTTTCATGTCGGCAGTAAGTATCGTACCAAATCCGTCAAAATTCATAGGTTCAGGTTCATACTCAACCACAATACCGCCCAACTTGATTATGGTATTAATGCTTTGCTTGTAGATAGAATCTCCTAAAAAGTTTTTAATGGCGCCAAATCGCAATCCTTCGAGTGAACCCTTCTTTAAACTCTCGAGGTAGTTTGTGTTTTTTGGATTGTTCTTGCTAGCAGAATCATTCAGGTCTTGGCCACTCATGGCCGAAAGAAGGATGGCGCTATCCGTTGTGTTTTTTGTCATTGGTCCTGGCGTATCCAGTGTGCTCGATATGGGAATAATACCGGTTCGACTTAGTAAACCCGTAGTTGGTTTTAGACCAATAACTGAATTTTGCCAAGAAGGAGAAAGAATAGAGCCCGAAGTCTCAGTTCCCACAGCGGCTGCGGCATAATTAGCAGCTACAGCTACACCACTTCCTGCGCTTGAACCACCGGTATCGAATAGTTTACGTCCATAGGGATTGAGTGTTTGTCCTCCTACGGCGCTATAACCATTAGGACCCGAAAGGTGAAGGAAATTGGCCCATTCGTTCAGGTTTGTTTTTCCTAAAATAATAGCGCCTTGACTTTTTAGTTGCGTAATGATGAAAGCATCAGCAGCGATATTGTTGCGCAGCAAGTGTGTGCCAGCGGTGGTAGGCATGCCTGCGACGTTTACATTGTCTTTTACGAGTATGGGAATACCGTAAATGGGATGGTTTGTATTGGATTTGCTTTTATCTCTTTTTCTTGCTTCCTGAACGGCATTTGGGTTAATGGCAATGATGGCGTTGAGCATTTTGTCTTTGTCATTCTCAAATTTCACGATTCGGTATAAATACCATTGTGTTAATTGTTCGTAGCTCAAACTGCCTGATTGAATATGGGATTGAATGGTAGGAATGTTTTGTTCTAAAATAAGTGGTTTTAGCCTTTGATAATCGGCTTCCGAAAAAGAACCTAATTGTTGCGCTATGTTTTTCCAAATTGCATTTTTATCCAAAATTTTAGATTGGATCAACTTGTATTGCATTCTCGTGGATGCGTGGGTGGCGTTTTTAGCGAGCTCTTCGGTTTCGTCATACGGAGTCCAAGCTGGAATAACCGTTTTTTGAGTTGGCTTACAAGCCAATATAAAAAATAGAGAGAGGAAAAGAATTTTCTTCATATGATTTAAATATTAGGATTATAGTTTGGTTGTTTTTGGTTTAGTTTGGGTTTGTTTTTACACTAAGTACTACAAAGAAGCTAATTGAATCAAAGCGGTTAGCTTTTTTTATAGAAAAGAAATTAAATTCATTTAGTACGAGCAAAAGCACTAGTCTTTAGTTGTTGTTAAAAATAATGAAATCTTTAGAGGATTCATAGTAACCTAAAGATAAACTTGTATTGTACCATTGTAGCAGAGTGACTGTAAAAGCAGAAGTAGTATTTTGAAAATTAAATAGCCAACAGTAAACAAAACTTCTTTTAAAATTGAGATTTCCTAGCCCTGACTGCAATGGAATTCCTTATGCAATAGGCCGCTGTTTTTCGCGGTATACAAGAGCGACTGTAAAAAGCTCCTTGTATGCCTTAGAAAAGCAAGGTCTATAAATAAGAATGTAATGAAAGGCAGGAAGTAGCTCCCAAAAACAACAGAAGATTAAAATAGAGAACGGTATATAAAACAAAAAAGACCTTACATTGCTGTAAAGTCTTTTTAAAAAGCTCCCTCTCTTGGGCTTCCCGAAATAAATTCAGGATAAACTTCTCGCCACAATAGGCCACAAAAAAACCTGATACTTTCGTATCAGGTTTTAAAAAGCTCCCTCTCTTGGGCTCGAACCAAGGACCCTCTGATTAACAGTCAGATGCTCTAACCAACTGAGCTAAGAAGGAAAATGTATATTGTTATTTGTATGAACTTTTAAATCTTTGTTGTTGCTTTATTCTGATATTCGTTTCAGTTGTAAAGCGGTGCAAAGATAGGCTATCATTTGATTTGTGCAAATAAAAATTCAACTTTTTTTTATTTTTTTTACTTCCCTATAATCGATTTGTAAATATCGTTTCCGTTAGCAAATAGTAACAGTGTGATAAGTAAAACAAAACCAACCATTTGTGCGTTCTCTAGGAATTTGTCAGATGGTTTTTTACCTGAAAATATTTCGTATAATAAAAACATTACGTGACCACCATCAAGTGCCGGAATAGGTAATAAGTTCATAACTCCTAGCATAATCGATAGCAAAGCCGTGATTCTCCAGAAAGTTTCCCAACTCCAAGTCTCCGGAAAGATGTCGAAAATTGCTTTGAATCCACCCACTTGTTTGTACGCACCGGTGCTTGGACTAAAAATCATTTTTAATTGTTTTCCATATCCGATCAACTGGTCTTTACCTTTAATAAGTCCTACTGGAATCGCTTCGGCAAAGCTGTATTCTTTTTTGCTTACTTTATAATAGCCTAATTTCTCAAGTGATTCTAGACTTACCCCTCCTGGTTGAACCTCTAATTTACCTTCTTTAGAAACAATTAGGGTGATATTTTGGGGTTTTAAATCGCGTACAATTGTTGCCGGAATGGTTTTACCTTTGTTACTCTCTAAAATGGCAGCAGCTTGATCAAAGTAGCGAGTAGATTTACCGTTTAAAGAAGTAATGATGTCTTTAGGTAGTAAATTAGTGTTGGGAGAGTTTTCAGCAACAGCACCAACTACAAAAGGAGTACGAGTAGCGATCAAGGATCCTTTTTCGTATTTAGACAATTGATCTACTAAATCAATAGGCATCGTAATTTCTTGTTGGATTCCGTTGCGTTCCACCAACACTTTTTTAGCCATGATAATGGTCATGTTGATGTCATTATCAAATCGTTCGATTGGTTTGCCATCAGCAGCAAGAAATTTGTCACCGGTTTTAAAACCTGCTTTAAGCATTACTGGATTCTCGATTAACATCCCGTCTTTAAAATCGGTACTAGCCACATAAGTGTCGCCGTAAGCAAATGCCATTCCGATATAAATAATAAAAGCCAAGATAAAGTTAACCGTAACACCACCAAGCATGATAATCAAACGCTGGTACGCTGGTTTAGAGCGGAACTCCCAGGGTTGTGGGGGCAAAGCCATTTGCTCTTTGTCCATACTCTCGTCGATCATACCTGATATTTTTACGTAACCACCCAGTGGTAACCATCCAATACCGTATTCAGTTTCGCCAATTTTCTTTTTTAGTAGGGAATATTTAACGTCAAAAAACAAGTAAAATTTTTCGACTCTAGTTTTAAACAATTTAGCAGGAATAAAATGTCCTAATTCGTGCAAGATAATAAGTAATGATAAGCTCAATAAAAATTGAGAAAGCTTGATAAATAGATCCATTTTTTAATTTTAATTCTTATACAACTCACAAAAGTAAGGTTTTCTATTTGTTTATTTTGCAATAATTATTCCACAAGAGTTTAAATGTTTGTTAATTAATGATTTTTGAATGATCCTTTGCGGATTGTCTACTAACTTTACTTTTTAAATTTTTAAAGCACGAACGCGTTTGTTTAAAACGGTAAAAAGCTTTTTGTTTAACCCAGGTCGTGCCTCACACCATAAATTACAATAGAATATGAGTACTACATTATTTACTTCCCTTCAAATAAAAGACATTAATTTTAAAAACCGCATCGCCATTGCACCCATGTGCCAATATTCGGCCATAGATGGTTTTGCTAATGATTGGCACCTTGTTCACCTTGGAAGTCGCGCAATTGGAGGTGTAAGTTTAATTATTCAAGAAGCAACAGCGGTTTCGCCAGAAGGTCGTATTTCGCCAGAAGATTTGGGGATATGGAAAGACGAACATATTGAAAAGCTGCAACAAATCAATCAGTTTATTAGTGGTCAAAACTCGGTTCCCGGAATACAACTAGCGCATGCTGGTCGTAAGGCGAGTGTTTCGGCTCCGTGGAATGGCAATAAAAAATTAGATGCCCCTCAAGGTGGATGGCAAACGGTGGCCCCATCAGCGATTGGGTACCATGATAACGAAGCAATGCCAGTTGCCATGGATAGCGAAGCGATTCAAAAAGTGATTACCGATTTTACAACCGCGACCAAAAGAGCAGTGCAAGCCGGTTATAAAGTGATTGAAATTCATGCAGCACACGGTTATTTACTGCACCAATTTTTGTCGCCTTTATCGAATGTGCGAACAGACAATTACGGAGGGAGTTTTGAAAACCGCATTCGCCTTACCCTAGAAGTAGTAGAAGCGGTACAAACGGAATGGCCGTCTAACTTACCTTTATTCGTACGAATATCGGCAACGGATTGGGCTGAAGGTGGCTGGAACGCCGAAGAATCGGTAGCACTTTCTAAAATTCTAAAAGAGAAAGGGGTTGATTTAATTGATGTTTCTTCAGGTGCGTTGGTTTCACACCAAAAAATACCTGTTGGACCTAACTACCAAGTTCCTTTTGCAGATCAAATAAAATCACAAGCCGGAATTTTAACGGGAGCTGTTGGTTTAATCACCGAAGCCAAACAAGCCGAAGAAATAGTGGCGTCAGGCAAAGCCGATATGGTTTTGTTTGCCAGAGAGTCATTGCGTGATCCTAATTTAGCCCTGACTTTTGCACATGATTTAGAAGCTGAAATTACTTGGCCAAAGCAATACGAACGCGCTAAAAAGTAGTTTCTAAAAGAATTTTTTTTAACATATAAGTCATATAAGTTTTATGGTGTAGTTGTTTTTGAACCATATATATTACTTAAGTTTTATGGTGTAAGCTGTTATTAAACCATATAAGTCATTTAAGTTTTATGGAGTAAGTTGTTTTTGAACGATATAAATCATTTAAGTCTTATGGTTTAAGTTGTTTTTGAACCATGTAAGTCTTATGGTGTAAGCTGTTTTGAACCATATATATCACTTAAGTTTTATGGTGTAGTTGTTTTTGAACCATATAAGTCATTTAAGTTTTTTAGGTTTCAATTCATGACGGTTTTTAATACACCCAAGAAATTTATCACAAATAGCTTATATGACTTATGTGTTTTAAGATTTAAATACAGCAACACTTATATGACTTATATGTTTAAATTTTAAGTACAGAAACACTGGCAAGAAAACTTATATAACCTATATGTTGAAATTTCATGTACAGCAACAACTTCGCACGCACTAAACAACCTCATATGCAAAAAATAAAAACAGCACTTTTGTCCTACGGAATGTCAGGCAAGGTTTTTCACGCGCCTTTTTTAGAACTACATCCTGGTTTTGAACTTATGGGTTCGTGGGAGCGGTCTAAAAAACTAATTCAACTGGATTATCCAACTGTCACAAGCTATCCTACACTAGAGGCAATACTAGATTCAGAGGCTGAATTAGTGATAATCAATACGCCTGTCGCTACTCATTACGAATATGCTAAGCAGGTGCTGCAAGCAGGCAAACATGCCATTGTCGAGAAAGCATTTACGACCACTGTTGCAGAAGCTCAGGAACTAGCCGCTATTGCAAAGGCCAAAGGGGTGAAGCTCGCCGTGTTTCAAAATCGCAGGTGGGACAGCGATCTTAAAACGGTCAAACAAGTAGTAGCAGACGGTCTTCTAGGAGAAATGGTAGAAGCCGAGTTTCATTTTGACCGTTACAATCCTAGCTTGAGTCCTAAGCTACACAAAGAATCCGCCAATGATGGAGCCGGAATTCTAAAAGATTTGGGTCCGCATCTCATCGATCAAGCGCTCTACTTATTTGGATTCCCCACAACGGTTTATGCTGATATTCGGACTACAAGAACGGGTTCGTTAGTAGATGATTGGATCGATATTGTTTTGTACTATCCTGACTTTAGAGTGCGCCTCAAAGCAGGTTTTTTTGTACGCGAAGCTAATCCAGCGTATGTTGTACACGGAAGAAAAGGTTCTTTTTTAAAGCACCGTGGCGATGTACAGGAGGATGAATTAAAAGCAGGTAAAAAACCAAATTTAGACGATTGGGGAACGGAGCCAATAGCCAAAGAGGGACTATTGCATACAGTCACAGATGGCGAAGTTGTACGCAACAACATACGGACGCTTCAAGGGAATTATTACGACTTTTTTGAAGGCATGCATCAGGCAATCGTGAACGATAGTATAGAACCAGTGACCGCGCTAGAAGGCGTACAAGTCATGCGCGTAATCGAAGCCGCTATTCAAAGTAGCTTGCATAAAAAAGGTATCGATTTGTAATACATGCAATTAGCTCACAACTGCAAAGCCTGTTTTCGGATTAGACAATAGGCTTTTTTCGTACAAAACCAAGAACGATAACGATGTATGTACATGGAGTTAAACAAGGTATAACATACTTCCCTAATGGTTTTTGTACTTTTGCCCTTCACAATATATAATTACAGCCTTTGTTACGTTTAAATTTTATAGGAAGCTTTACAGCTCAAGGAAAAATCAAAAAAAATTTTAGAAAAGCGAAGCAGTCGTATCTCAATCGGATACGTCTTGCGGTCTCAGCTTTCTACTTTGGTATGGGATTGTGTTTTGCCACTTGGGCCAGCAGAATTCCAGATATCAAAATGACATTAGCGCTTAGCGATGCGGATCTAGGGAGTATTTTATTTGCACTTCCGGTTGGACAATTGGTTATGATGCCATTCTCCGGAAAATTAGTTACTCGCTATGGCAGTCATCGTTTAGTGGTTTTCTCGGTTATAATGTATGCCATTTGCTTGTCTAATTTAGGACTTGCAACTTCGGCTTGGCAACTGGCCTTTAGCCTTTTTCTCTTTGGAATCTTTGGCAATATGAACAACATCGCAGTCAATACCCAAGGCGTTTATACTGAGAAACTTTTTAATAAAACGATCATGGCCTCCTTTCATGGGGTATGGAGTTTTGCCGGTTTTACGGGAGCACTAATAGGTTTGGGAATGTTGTATTTAGAGTTAACACCTCACGAGCACTTTTTAATCGTAGGGACCGTTGTAATCCTTTTGGTAGTTCTTAATTACCATTATTTAATCAAAGCCAAAGAACTTCCCAAAGCAACCCAAAAAACAAAATTATTTTCTAAACCTGATGCTGCCTTGTTGTGGCTTGGAGTCATAGGATTTGGTTGTATGGCCAGCGAAGGAATCATGTTTGACTGGAGCGGTGTTTATTTCAAGGATGTTGTCAAAGCGCCCGGTGAACTCATTGTTTTAGGGTATATCTCATTCATGATAATGATGGCAACCGGACGTTTCTTCGGTGATGGCATGATAAATAAATTTGGTCGAAAAGCAGTAATACAAGGAGGAGGTATCCTTATTTCAACCGGACTTTTTACCGCCGTATTTTTCCCGTATTTGGTTCCGTCAACCATAGGATTTATGATCGTAGGATTGGGCGTATCGACTATCGTCCCAACTTTATATAGTCTTGCAGGTAAGCACCCAACAATCCCGCCAGGCGAGGCACTTACAGCCGTTTCGAGCGTTAGTTTCCTTGGTTTTTTAATGGGGCCACCGGTAATTGGATACATAGCCGAACTTTTTGGACTGCGTTTTTCGTTTGCTTTTATTGGAATATTCGGACTTGTAATTGCAATTTTAGTTTCTAGAATCAAGGCCTTTCGATAATTTTTAGGAGCAGATCGTTTCCTTTTTCAGGACACATTTACACCCGCTATACGCAGTATCTTTTTATTTTGAGCTAAAAAACAGCTCAAAATAAAAAGGATACACGCTCCTATCAGGGCTATTACTCCCGTTTTTCAATCCTCCCGACGTTTTTGAAATATTTTTTTTACCAAAATGTTTTTCAAATAGTTTTTTTCTTACTTTAGCATTGCTAAGTACAAGATTAAAAACTAGTTATACTATAAATACCACTGTATAATTAATTGTATGTAAAGCCGCTTCCGCCTTCGAATACATTTCCTAAAAACACCTTTTCCTAAAGAACAGCTTGTAATCTCAGTAATAGTATTGAGACGCTTTACTCTTTTGTTGCCCTACAAAAAAAGTACGCGAAGTTTGAAACCTAAAAACAGTTTATAAATGGTTTTTATGAAAAAAGGTATTTTTGCACTCTTTTTTGTTTTACATTGTAGTCCATTCTTGGCGCAATCTACTGCAGCCATTTCGGGAAAGGTATTGGATTCCAAAACAATGCAACCCCTTGCTTTTGTGGTGGTGAGTATCCAAAACACAACTTTTACCCAAATTACCGAAACAGATGGAAGTTTTAATTTTACAGCTATTCCAATAGGGGAACAACTACTACTTTTTAGAAATCAAAGCTACAAGGAAGCTTTATATCCCGTAACGATTGCATTAAATGAAACGATAGACTTAGGTATAATTTTGCTAGAAGAAGATCAGTTTAACGACCAACAAAATACTGTAGTGCGCCTATTTGAAAATGACCTAACCGATGACAATAGCGGATCCGAAAGTACTTCGGGCTTACTGCAATCCTCCCGAGATGCTTTTCAGCAAGCCGCTGCATTTAATTGGGGCCAAGCCCGTTTTCGAATTCGGGGATTAGATAGTGAAAACGCTACCACAATGATTAATGGCGTTACCATGAACAAACTTTTTGATGGTAGGCCACAATGGGGCAATTGGGGCGGACTCAATGATGCGACTCGCAACCAGGAATTTTCTGTGGGTACGGCACCATCTGATTATGCTTTTGGTGGTATCTTAGGAACCCAAGAAATCAACACTAGAGCTTCAATTTATAGACCAGGAGCGCGCATTACCTTTTCGGGAACCAATACTAATTATACCTTTCGCATGATGGCGACCTATGCCTCAGGTACGAGTAACAGTGGCTGGTCCTACGTAGTATCAGCAGGAAAGCGCTATGCGCAAGAAGGCTATTTTGAAGGAACAAATTACGACGGGAATTCGGTTTTTGCGAGTATCGAGAAGACGCTAAATGACAAACACGCCATCAATATCAGCGGATTTTATACGCCCAATACCCGAGGCAAAAATTCACCAAACACGGATGAGGTTACGCAATTAACATCGGAAACCTATAACTCCTATTGGGGATTTCAAAATGGTAAAAAACGAAATGCAAGAGAAAAAACAATCGCGGAGCCTATTATAATGCTCAATCATTATTATAAAATTAATGATCGTACTAACCTGAACTCAAGTGTTATGTATCAGTTTGGTAAAGTAGGAAACACCAATCTCGATTATCAAAACGCCAATAGTCCGGATCCAACTTATTTTAGGAAATTGCCTAGCTATTACAGTTCGCTTTTTGAACGCGATAAGGGAGAATTCTCAGGAGCTTTTGTACCTGATTTTGAAAATGCCGAGAAAAGCCGATTAGCATTTTTAGCCAATCCGCAAATAGATTGGGAAGCAATGTACCGTGCCAATCAAAATCCTGTCCTGGGAAACAATGGTCAAATAACCGGTTACGAGCCGGCTCAAAGTCGCTATGTTTTGTATGAAGACCGAACCGATGACCAAACACTAGTAGCAAATTCAAATTTCAATACGCAATTTAGCGACAATCTTATCATCAATGCAGGTGCTTCCTTTAGGGATTTTAAATCGCATAATTATCAAAAAGTAGTAGACTTACTAGGTGGAACTTTCTTTGAGGATATCGATGGTTTTTATACGGGAAATCAGTCCCAATCGGATTTAAATAATCCTAACAGGCAAGTGGTAGTGGGCGATGCTTATGGTTACAATTATAAATATGCAGCCCAAACTTTGGACGCTTTTATGCAATTTAAGTTCAGCTACAATAAAGTCGATTTTTATGTGGCGCAGTCGTACAGCAATGCGACCTACCAACGTGACGGCTTGTATAAAAACGGAATTTACGAAACGATTTCATTTGGTAAAAGTGAGCCGATTAATTTTGAAAACTTTGGATTTAAAACGGGTATTACCTTTAAAATTTCGGGTAAAAAATCTTTGAATTTCAATGCCGCTCACAGTACTCGAGCCCCTACAATTCGCAACACATTTCCCAATGCCCGGTTAAACAATGCTATTGTCGATGGGTTACAAAGTGAAGCAATTAATAGCCTTGATGCAACTTATGTATATCGTTCACCAAAGCTAAAATCAAGAATAACGGGCTACTATTCGACCATAAAAAATGCCACTCGAACAGCCTTTTATTATGCCGAAGGGATATTTGACAACGGTGCAGGCTACACGAATACCAACGGATTTGTAAGTCAGACTTTGACGCATTTAGATCGAAAAAATATAGGTGCTGAGTTGAGTTTTGAGTACCAATTGACAATTACTTTAAAAAGCACCTTCTCTGCTGCTTATGGTAAATTCACTTATGATAATAATCCGAATGTGACTATTAGCAATGATGCGTTAGCCACAGTTGATAACACCAAACCCTACTTTGATTTTGGTACGGCATTATTAAAAAACTACAAACAAGCCGGTACGCCACAGCAAGGGTATAGCCTTGGTTTAGAGTATCGCGATCCTACTTATTGGTGGATTGGGACTAATGCTAATTATTTAGCGGACACCTATATTGATGTTTCTCCTATAACGAGAACAAATAGTTTTTATACCAATCCAGCGAGCGGTTTTACTTTTCCGGAAGCCACCGAGGAACGCGCAGCCACGTTGTTGAAACAAGAAAAATTTGACCCTATACTATTAGTCAATCTTATTGGTGGTAAGTCGTGGCGCATTAAAACCAAGACGTTGGGACTTTTTGCAAGTGTGAATAACGTACTTGATACCAAATACAAAACAGGTGGTTATGAGCAAGCTCGAAATGCAAATTTCAGACAATTAAATCAGGATGTTTCTAGCGGAACACCCTCTTTTGGTAACAAATATTTTTATGGGTATGGACGAACTTATTTTGTTAATCTCTATTTCAGTTTTTAAATTTAAAAGCAAGTGTTATGAAAAATACAAAGTGTGCCTTTTATGTGTTGGTAGTTGTTGCGAGTTTTTTTACTAATTGTGCAAGTGACGAAACCGCGATTCCTAAATTAGTCTGTTCCCAACCTGATTTTGTTGTCAATAAATCAGTAGAAGCAATACAAGCTACCGCTGGAGCGATTGTTACTAAATATGCCTATGATGATATTATCGAAGCCTATGTTGTTTCTAGTGATGAAAATGGCAATTTTTTCAAGACGATTTCCCTTCAAACTTTGGCCACAGCCAGTAAACCAGCAATGGGTTTTAGCGTTCCTGTAGATGCTACTAATTTGTATGTGGATTTTAGAGTAGGGAACAAAGTGTACGTTAAAATGCTCAATCAATATACTGACATTAATTATGGTAGTTTGCGCATAGGCAGTATTTATGTTAACTCCTATAATGAAGGCGCCGTAGGAAGGCTAACTCAAAACGATTACAAAAAAGTACTGAATGCTTCGTGTACCAATGTAAAAGAAGAAGTTCTAGTTCGGTCGCTGTCTATAGTTGATTTGGTTAAGGACAGCAATTTAAATACTTTAGTTGAAGTAAGTGGAGTGCAATTTACAGAGGCGGCAGTAGGCAGACACTATTTTGAAGAAGCGAATAATATTGGGGGTGCAACCAACTGGAGTTTAATTGATAAAAACGGAAATCAACTTATTTTTAGGACCAGTAGCTATGCTGATTTCTCCAAAAGTGTAGTTCCAAGCGGCAGCGGAAAAGTGAGAGGCGTACTAACTAAATTTGGTACTGATTACCAATTAGTGGCTCGTTCCGAAAAAGATGTGGTGATGACAGGTACCAAAGCAACTCCTTTTTTTATTCAAAATTTTCAAACGGTAGTCGACAAGTCTAATTTGAGTTTACCCGGTTGGACGAATATTGCCGTAAGTGGCACACCAGTTTGGAAAGGGGGAGTGTACTCGGGTAATGGTTATGCCGAATTTGTGATTAGCGGCACCAAGGTAAATTCTAATATTGCTTGGTTAATTTCACCAAAGATCGATATGGATGCACATAAAAACGAAATTCTAACTTTTCGTGCAGCACAACACCACCTCGATATTGATTCGCCACTAAACGCATTGGAAGTTTTGGTTTCAACTAATTTTGACGGTTTAAATGTGACTAAAGCAACTTGGGTAACCCTTAAAGCGATCCTGCCTACACAAGCAACACCCTGGTACCAGTTCGTGGGTTCAGGAGGAATTGATTTGTCAAAGTATGGTGGTCAAATTAATATTGCATTTAAATATACGGGTTCAGGGAAAAATACCGCTCTAGACGGTGCTTTTCAGGTTGATGACGTTCAGCTGTTTGGAGATTAAAAAGCTAAAAATGCACTATAAAAACTAATGGTATGTTGCGCCTAATTTATATATTTGTAGGCATACAAAATACCATCTTATGAAATCTACATTATTAGCGCTCGTTTCTTTATTATTTGTTTCTTGTTTTTCTGATCCTACAACTGATCCAGTTGATTATACAGTTCAAAACGAAAAAGAGATTAAAGACTACCTTACCGCCAAAAAGTTAATTGCTGTAAAAAGCGATACCGGTTTATACTACATCATCAACGAGCCAGGGACTGGAAAACAACCAACGGCTAGCTCTAATGTTACGGTTGCTTACAAAGGTTATTTTACAAATGATAAAGTATTTGATCAAAGTACCGAGGCTGGAATTTCTTTTGGCTTACAACAAGTAATTCAAGGATGGACTGAAGGTATTCCTTATTTTAAAGAAGGCGGAAGCGGTGTTTTATTAATCCCCTCGTCTTTAGGTTATGGAAGCAGTACTAGAGGACCAATTCCAGGTGGATCCGTACTTATCTTTGATATTAAATTAATTAAGGTTAATTAATATTTTCTCATCTATATTAAAAAAATAGGCTGTCACATTGGTGACAGCCTATTTTTTTATTTGATTTCCATTATACTAATGGCATATCCTCCACCGGGAGCCGATAACTGCGCTATTTTAGATTTGCTAGTTACCGTCATTTTTCGAATGGTATAGGCTTGCGGATTCGTTTTGTAATGCGCATTTTTTGCGTCAGCATAAATGGTAGCAGTATATTTTTTTCCTTTGTCAAGAAAATCTAAAGCTATAGTTGAGGTACGAGGCGTTTCCCCATTTACATTTCCAATAAACCAATTGTTGGTTCCTTTTGCTTTTCTAGCCACAGTGATGTATTGTCCTGGCTCTGCTTCAAGATATTTACTGTCCGACCAATCAATAGCCACATCTTTGATAAATTGAAAAGCATCAGGAAATTGGTTATAATGCTCAATTAAATCAGCTGCCATTTGCAAAGGACTGTACATGGTTACATATAACGCGAGTTGGTTAGCAAGTGTGCTGTTAACATGGGAATCATTATTTGGGCTGAATTTTTTAATATCCATTTCAAAAATTCCAGGCGTATAGTCCATCGGTCCACCTATCAAGCGTGTGAAAGGCAATAAGGTTACATGGTTGGGTTTTGATCCACCAAAAGCCTGAAATTCAGTTCCTCTAGCAGCTTCATTACCTATTAAATTAGGATACGTTCTGCAAATTCCAGTAGGTCGAACAGCCTCATGTGCATTGACCATAATTTTATAATCGGCTGCTTTTTCAATAGCATATTGGTAATGATTAATAGTCGATTGGCTGTAATGATGTTCACCAACGGGTAAAATAGGTCCAACATAACCACTTTTTACAGCATCGTATCCGTTGTCGTTCATGAATTGATACGCTTTGTCCATGTGGCGTTCGTAGTTTCTGGTTGCACCTGAGGTTTCATGGTGCATGATCATTTTTACACCTTTAGCTTTCGCATATTCATGAATCCCTTTTACATCAAAATCAGGATAAGGTGTCACAAAATCAAAAACGTAGTCTTTCGAATGACCAAACCAATCTTCCCAACCTTCGTTCCAGCCTTCTACTAGCACGCCATCAAAACCATTAGCCGCTGCAAAGTCAATATATTCTTTAACGTGATTGGTTGTAGCTCCATGCGTACCATTTGGTTTTGCCTCTGAATAATCAGTTATCCCAAGTTGTATCGATGGAAAATCATTAGTGTACGACCATGAGCTTTTACCAGTGATCATTTCCCACCAAACACCAACATATTTCACTGGTTTAATCCACGAAGTATCTTCTATTTTACAAGGATCATTTAAGTTCAAGGTCATTTTGGATGCTAAAATTTGACGGGCATCATCATTAACAATAATTGTTCTCCATGGTGAGTGTGACGGAGCTTGCATATATCCTTTGTCACCTTGCGCGTCCGGGGTCAAATGCGACTCGAAAATCATGGTTTTATCATCTAAATTTAAACTCATGCAGGAATAATCGATCAAAGCTGCTTCATGTAAATTGATGTAAAGTCCATCAGCAGTTTTCATCATTAGAGCTGTTTGTACTCCTGTATCCGAAAACCAAGTTTGTGAAGCGTTGTCACTTCTTGCTTGTCTAGATAAGTTTCTGATTTCAGATAATTTAGAGGTTGTGTAATCGTATTCTTGTGTATCGTAGTCCCCAGAAATCCAATAGGCAGTATGATCTCCTGCCATTGAAAATTGTGTTCTTTCTTCTTTGATTACAAAGTAAATTAGATTTTTTTGAGTTGGAAATTCGTATCTAAAACCAAGACCGTCGTCAAATAAACGAAAACGAATCACAATTTGTCGGTCGGTTTCGTTTTGATTCAAAGTAACAGCCATTTCATTATAATGGTTTCTAATCTCAGCTACTTCTCCCCAAACAGGTTTCCAGTTTTCGTCGAATGTACTATTTTGAGTATTGACGATAGTGAAATTATTTAGCAAAGAGTTTTTGTCGAAGAGTAATTTTTTCTCCGTTTCAGCAGTACTGTACTTCAAATCATACTCCAATGTTTTTTTATCACTTTTTAGCTCGAGACCTAATTTACTTTGTTTGATTACGACTTTGCCTTTGTAGTCTAAACTGTAGGTAGGAGTACCGTCAGCGAGCAATTTAAACTCCATTTGGAATTGTTGGTTGGGTGATTTTAACTCTTGAGCCGATGCGTTGCCAAAGAATGCGACCGTGATCAGAACTGATAAAAGATACTTTTTCATTTTCTTAAAGGTAAATTACTAGTTATTTTATTGGTAAGATAATCATGAAAAACTCAAAACGGTAGACTCTAGACTTTATCGCAATTAAGTACAAAGCAATGAATTTGATCATCGAGTTTTCGAACATTAAAAATAGGCGCTTTACGGCAGTAAGATTTTCTCCAATTTAAAAAAGTAGATAATCATCCAGATTTATAAAAGTAAATACCAAACAATCAAATAGTTATAAAAAATAGCAAATAGAAAAAAGTGGTAACTTTAAAAAGTAAAAAACCTGGTTTTTATCAAATTTATTGCGAAATAATCATTTTTACTCCAATCTAAGATTTAAAATTTGTGCCAATGCGCATTACTTTAGTCTCAAATTCCTCTCGGGGACCAACTGCTTTATTTTTAAGTTGAGAGCGATAATTATAAATTGTAGAAACGGAATACCTCAAAAAAACAGCAATTTTAGCACTGTCTTTTATTCCTAATCGAATTAAAGCAAAAATCCTCAATTCGGTATTTAGCAATTCCTCATCTTTCGGTTGTGTTAATTCGGTATCGGTGAGAAGTGCTTCAAATTGCGGAATGAAATCCGGAAATAATTGTAAAAAGGTTTGATCAAAATTCTGGTAAAATTCCTTTAATTCTGCTTCAATGAACTGCTTGGATTTAATAGCATCTAGTAGTTGATTCATTTTTCCTGCTGTTGCCATCACGTTCAATTTTTTGCGATAGCCTTCCAGTTTTCCAATATAATCCGAGCATTGATCCATATAGCGACCAATGTATATTTCTTTTACCAAATTGGTTTCGGCGAGGCTGCTATTGGTTTCATTTAATGCGGCGTTAGCTGATTGCAAAGCCGTATTTAAATTGATCAACTGAACATTGGCGTCGTTCAATTCTTTTTGAGCTGTTTTTAATTTTTTCATTTGCTTGAAAAGCTGGAAAAAAACAAAGAGTAGGCCAAGAGTCAGAACACTAATACTACCTAAAAAAAGCAGTAACTGTTTTTGATTGGCTTTGTTTTGATGTTGATATGCACCACTAATAATGGGAAGCATTTTCGAAATTTCGTAGGTTCGTAGTCTAGCATTACAAAACAACGCATCCTCAAGAGAGCGTTGAATGTAGCGATAGGAACGATC
>NZ_JAQWTM010000024.1 GCF_029242675.1 Flavobacterium sp. | reverse complement strand
AGACAGGCAATGGCACAAAACCCGTATTTGCATTTACTAGTACAATCCGGTTATTACGATGGTGCTTGTGATTATTTTAATGCAAAATACAATATGTGGCAAATGGATCCAAGCGGAAAATTGAAAGATAAAATGTCATGGAAAGGCTACCGTAGCGGACACATGATGTACTTGAGAAAGCAAGACTTAGAAACGGCTAATGAAGATATCAGAGAATTTATTAAAGCATCGATTCCTAAACCTGGACAAGCCGCTAAGTATTAATCTTTAGATCCACTTAATAGTAAAAACGACAAATCGAGCGCGCTTGGTTTGTCGTTTTTGGTTTAGATACCATTCGGAGATGATTTTACCTTAGCCCTGATGGCAATGAAAAGCCCGGAATACTGGAATTTAGGTTTTATTAGGAACACGAAGCGACTGCAAGAAGCTCTCGTGCTCCTTTAAAAAAACAAATTACAGGATGAGGACTTGTAATGTACAGCAGGAAATGGCTTCAAAATATATGGATTAATCATAAATAATGGGTTAAATATGATAATTTTTAAATAAATTAGCCACTTCAAATTTTATATCGAAAAACAATGAAAAATACTGCGCTTACGCACATACACGAAGGTTTGGGAGCTAAAATGCTTCCGTTTGCGGGATACAATATGCCCATTACTTATGAAGGAATTAATGCTGAGCACGAGACGGTTCGTACGGCGGTAGGGGTTTTTGATGTGTCTCACATGGGAGAATTTTTACTTTCGGGACCAAATGCTTTGGCTTTGATTCAAAAAGTAACCTCGAATGATGCGTCAGTATTGACAGTTGGTAAAGCGCAATATTCGTGTTTACCAAACAATGATGGTGGAATTGTGGATGATTTGATCATTTATAAAATGAAAGATGAGCAGTATTTACTAGTTGTAAATGCTTCGAATATTGATAAAGACTGGGATTGGATTTCGGCTCAAAATGATTTGGGTGTTGAGATGAAAAATCTTTCGGATGATTACTCCTTATTAGCAATTCAAGGACCTATGGCTGTGGAAGCAATGCAAGCGTTGTCATCGATTGATTTAAGCGCGATTCCGTATTACCACTTTGAAGTAGCTGATTTTGCTGGTTTCGAACATGTAATTATTTCTGCTACAGGATACACTGGATCAGGCGGATTTGAAATTTATTGTAAAAATGACCAGGTAGAAACGATTTGGAATAAAGTTTTTGAAGCGGGAGCTGCTTTTGGGATCAAACCGGTAGGACTTGCTGCTCGTGATACGTTGCGTTTGGAAATGGGTTTTTGTCTTTACGGAAACGATATCAACGATACGACTTCGCCGCTTGAAGCTGGTTTAGGATGGATTACTAAGTTCACCAAAGAATTCACCAACTCCGAAAATCTAAAAAAGCAAAAAGAAGCAGGTGTTACAAGAAAGCTAGTTGCTTTTGAAATGCAAGAACGCGCAGTGCCAAGACACGATTACGAAATTGTAGATGCAAGCGGAGCGGTAATTGGAATTGTAACTTCGGGGACAATGTCGCCTTCTATGAACAAAGGAATTGGTTTAGGATATGTTACTGTGGCAAATGCTGCTTTAGATGGAGACATTTACATTCGTATTCGTAAAAATGATGTACCTGCTAAGGTGGTGAAATTGCCATTTTACAAGAAGTAAGATAACTAGTCTTGCATAGCACGTTTTATTTTTTTGAATTAAAATGAAAAGCGTTATTTTTGCAGACTTAAAAAATACAAAACATTGATTTCTCATCGTAAAAGCTGAAAAATCGATTCAAAAAATAATCAGAAATGGGTAGAGCATTCGAATTTAGAAAAGGTAGAAAAATGAAACGTTGGTCAGCAATGGCTAAAACATTTACTAGAATAGGTAAGGATATTGTGATGGCCGTGAAAGAAGGAGGTCCAAATCCTGATGCTAACTCTAGATTAAGAGCGGTAATACAAAATGCGAAGGCTGCGAATATGCCTAAGGATAACGTAGAACGTGCTATTAAAAATGCCAGCAATAAGGATACTGCCAACTACAAAGAGGCTTTGTTTGAAGGTTATGCTCCACACGGAATTGCGCTTTTGATCGAAACGGCTACTGATAACAACAACCGTACGGTGGCTAACGTGAGAAGTTACTTTAACAAATGCAACGGTACCATGGGAACGCAAGGATCAGTTGAATTTATGTTTGACCATACTTGTAATTTCCGAATTCCGGCTGAAGGTCTTGATGCTGAAGAGTTGGAATTAGAATTGATCGATTTTGGTGCTGAAGAAGTTTTTGAAGACGAAGACGGAATATTGATCTACGCTCCATTTACTAGCTTTGGAACGATTCAGAAGGAATTAGAGACTAGAAATATCGAAATTCTGTCGTCTGGTTTTGAAAGGATTCCGCAAATCACTAAAAAAGTTACCGAAGCCGAAATGGCCGACGTAGAAAAGTTGATTGAAAAACTAGAAGAAGATGACGATGTGATGAATGTGTATCACACCATGGAAGAAGCATAAGACTTCCTCCAGTTCAAATAGTAAACTCTAGCTTAGGCTAGAGTTTTTTTGTTTACAAATTGTACCATTAAAACTAAACGGCATGTTATTCCTTATTTTTAGTATTTTAAGCAGCGTTATCGTAGGTGTTATTTTTAAGATAAGCCGCAAATACAGTATCAATACTACGCAAATTGTAGGTTGGAATTATGTTTTTGCTTTGCTACTGTGCTATTTCATTTTTAGTCCTGACATTAGTACTATCGACGCAACAGCACCTTGGAGTATTTATATTCCGCTGGGAGTATTGTTGCCTTCGATTTTTCTGTTTCTAGCTGCGTCTATAAAACACATGGGAATTGTAAAAACAGATGCTGCACAACGCTTATCGCTGTTCATTCCGCTTCTTGCGGCTTGGCTGCTATTTCATGAAGAATTTACTCCCTTAAAAGTAATCGCGTTTATAATAGCACTACCTGCCTTATTGCTAATCCTAAGTAAAAAGACAGAAAACAAAAATAACAATTGGATCTACCCGACCATGGTTTTCGTTGGTTTTGGTGTCATCGATATTTTGTTTAAGCAAATTGCTTTAGCGACTAGCCTGCCCTTTACCACGTCCTTATTTATTGTGTTTGGTATTTCGCTTGCAATAATGATAGCAGTTGTATTGTACGAGCTTGTGATCAAAAAAGTAAAAATTACAGCGATTAATCTAGGGCTAGGAGCCTTGGTAGGGATTTTTAATTTCAGTAATATTTTGTTTTACCTCAAAGCGCATCAGGCTTTCGCCAAAAATCCGTCGACGGTATTTGCAGCAATGAATATGGGAGTAATCATTATTGGAAGCTTAGTAGGTATTTTAGTTTTTAAAGAAAAACTAAATGCTAAAAATTACCTAGGCCTCGTTATTGCATTAGCGGCAATCATTTTAATTACCATATCGCAACTAGGCTACTAAATGCGCTATAAAACACTGTAATAAAGAGTTTTATAGTTTAATAAGCTTTGATAAAAGTACGTTTGTTTTCGTGCTAAAAATAGTAACCACTGATTTATGAATCATTTATCGCTCATAAAAAAGAGATATGTTTTTTATAAGCCCCTAAGTTCATTATATTTGCCTACTTTTTAAGCCTCAAAAAGCTTTAAAAAGATGCCGTTTAATGTGGTTTAAGTTACTTGTTTAAAAAAGTAAATAAAGGCAATAGCACTGTTTTACCGTGTAAAACTACTATTAACAAAAAAATTAAATTAGTACACAAACCCATACAATACAATTTTAGCTTAAAAAAGGCGGCTAACAATAGTAAGTTCCTAACTTATAGAGTGATCGAACTAGATTAAAATCGTTCAATGGAACGCTTAAATAAAAATACTTTATGACGAACAATATTCTAATTGAAAATCAATACAATAGAACAAGTTTATTTGAAAAAGAGAATGTCAATTATCTAGTACGCATCTTAAAAAGATTCAACACCGTACCTAAAGTAAACAACATTAATATTATCACTTCGACTAGTGAGCCAGCAGTATTTAAAATTGTTCCCAATAAATCGATTATCATAGGATCTTCTTTTTTAGACAAACCTATTTTAGCGTTGCTTTATTTACGTTATGGTATTGAATGGCAATTATGGTACAAAGCACTAAATAACGATAAAAAAGACATCGCTTTATGCGACATTGCAGCGCTAGAGGTTATTAAAATATTTTATAACTTATTACCAAAAGACGATAAAGAGAAATTAGAAAATCTTGATTTTTCTTTAATTAATTTGATTAACAGCAATGCTAATTTAGAGACAGCAACGGCCTCAATTCGTGAAGAATTGCAGTCGTTTCATGGGTTACCAACAGCCAATGCAGCTATTGATGCCTCTTGGAAAGCAATAGTAGCTAATTTAGCCAAACCTACAGAATATCTATTGATGGATGGTGGTGATCTTAGATTGAATATTGATGAGATCAACCTACTGAATAAATATGGTTGCCGTCCTTTTCCTAGACCCGAAGCCTTTACTTTTGCTTCTTCTACGGCTTCTAGTGTTTCTAATTTTGCCTTCGATAAAACGGATAAAGTAAGAAGTATTTTAATTCGAAATAGCTTAAAATACGGCTTTAAGAAAACGACTATTGAATTTTCTGAAATGCTTAAAAGCAGTCTAAGAAAAAATTTCAAAATAAATGAAGAATGTGAGATCATATTTTCTCCTTCAGGAACCGATTCTTCATTACAAATCGCTGCTATTACACAAACGATTTCTTCACAAGAAATCACTCATATATTGGTAGCTTCTGATGAAACCGGAAGTGGAGTTGCTGCAGCCCTACGCGGTTGTCATTTTGAAAACACAACAGCCTTAAATTTTCCGATTAAAAAAGGAGACCGCATTGAAGGTTTCAGAGATGTGAATTTAATTGAAATTCCGTTTCGAGATGAAAATGGTGCCTTAAAATCAACCAAGCAATTGGATGAAGAAGTATTTGCTGCCGTTTCTAAAACCAATGAAGAAGGAAGACATGTTGTTTTACACACCATGGACCAATCAAAATTGGGATACCAATCCCCTAGCGATTCCTTAATCAAAAAATTAAATAAGTTAGAGAATCTTTCTATGCAAATCATCGTTGATGCTTCGCAACTAAGATTAGACCCTAAAGACATTCATAATTACGTAAATAAAGGCTATATCGTTACCGTTACGGGAAGTAAGTTTTTTACAGGACCTCCTTATGCAGGAGCTTTAATTTTGCCAAAAAATGTTACGAAGCTGATTCATTCTGCTACCAACCCTTTACCGAAAGGCTTAACGGAATATTTCAATAATTCGGATTGGCCTGCCTCATGGTTTTGTTCTTCAAAACTATCAGATGGTTACAACTATGGTTCGTACATGCGATGGAATGCTGCGATCGTTGAAATGGATCGCTATTTCAAAACGCCGGTTTTATATCGAAATATGGGAATTGAGATGTTCTGCAATTTTGTTGAAGAATCAATTCACGAAGCGAGTTTCTTAGAACCTATTTACGGGGACGAAACTAAAATGAAAAGCTATAATAGTAAGGAATTCGGTATTCGAAACATCCGAACTATTTTTCCTTTCTTCATTACTTTAAACAACCAACCTTTATCCGTTGACAAAGTAAAAAAATTATACACCTTATTAAATTCTGATTTATCAGAACATTTTGAAGAGGCTTCCTTAGAGATTATCCGATTAGCAGCTCAAAAATGCCACATTGGTCAAGCGGTAAACGTTAAGTACAGCAATGATATCGAGAGCGCTATTTTACGTATCAGTTTAGGCTCAAGAGTTATTTCAGAAAGTTGGGTAAACAGAGACATCAGTTTGTTTTTCAGAAACATTGAATTGCAAATGAGTCAAATTACCATCACCATAAAAAAGATGGAATTAATATTAAACAATCCGCACTTACTCGACTAAGTACTTGCTATTCTTATAAAACTCAAAAATCCCATTTGCTTACGCAAATGGGATTTTTTATTACTTTACAACTTCTATTATTTAGTTATCGATTCTAAGTCGAATAAAAACGTGAATTCTTTCGCTAATTCTTTAAGTGCTTCAAATCGTCCCGATGCTCCACCGTGACCCGCATCCATATTCGTATCTAAATATAAAACAGTATCATTTGTCTTCATGGTACGCAACTTGGCAACCCATTTAGCCGGCTCCCAATACTGCACTTGAGAATCATGTAATCCCGTTGATACATACATATTGGGGTAATTTTGTTCTTTTACGTTATCATACGGTGAATACGAACGCATGTAATTGTAATACTTCTTTTTGTTTGGATTTCCCCACTCATCATATTCCCCTGTCGTAAGCGGAATAGTATCATCTAACATCGTCGTCATTACATCTACAAAAGGGACTTGCGCAATGATTCCGTTATACAATTCAGGAGCTTCGTTGGCAATTACACCCATTAACAATCCACCTGCTGATCCCCCTTCGGCATACAAATGTTCTGCTGAAGTGTATTGATGCTGAATCACATATTTGGAACAATCGATAAAGTCCGTGAAAGTGTTTTTCTTTTTCAATAATTTACCATCATCATACCATTGTCTTCCTAAATCTTCTCCTCCTCGAATATGAGCAATAGCATAAATAAAGCCTCTGTCTAACAACGATAAGCGAGTAGTCGAAAAATAAGCATCCATAGAGTGACCGTACGAACCGTAAGCATAAAGCAACAACGGATTTTCGCCATTCATCACAAGATCTTTTTGGTACACCATAGAAATCGGAATCTTAGTACCATCTTGAGCAGTAGCCCAAACACGTTCTTCACTATAATTATTTTTATCAAATTTTCCTCCAAGAACCTGTTGCTCTTTTAATACGACTTTCTCCTTGGTCTTCATGTTAAAATCAATTACAGAGGATGGCGTAGCCATAGACTGATAGCCATAACGCAGGATATCAGTATCAAAATCAACATTGGTAGAAGTGTAAGCAGTATAAGTTTCGCTTTCAAAAGGCAGGTAATATTCTCCTTCTCCACTCCAAGGCCTAATACGGATTCTGTTTAATCCATTAGAACGCTCAGAAATTACGAGGTAATCCTTAAAAATATCAATATCTTCTAATAAAACATCTTCGCGGTGCATGAGCACTTCTTCCCAATTTTCAATGGTAGTGGCGATCTCAGGCGTTTTCATCAATTTAAAATTGATCGCTTCGTCTTTATTGGTTACAATGTAAAAACTATCTCCGTAATGAGAAATGCTGTATTCCAGTCCACGCTTTCGTTTTTGAAACAGTTTAAATTTCCCATCCGGAACATCAGCCGGTAAGATTTGAAACTCAGTCGTTAAAGTACTCGAAGAACTAATCAAAATGTATTTTCGTGATTTTTCTTTTCCAACACCCACATTAAAGGTATCGTCCTTTTCAAAGTAAACCAATACATCCTCGGAGGTATCAGTTCCGACTTTGTGTCTAAACACTTTATCCGAACGCAATGTTTTTTCGTCTTGTCTGGTATAGAAAATTGTCGAATTGTCGTTTGCCCAAGTCGAATTTCCCGTAGCATTTTCAATCGTATCTTTTAAGATTTCGCCCGTGAAAAGATTTTTAACGTGCAAGGTATAGATGCGGCGACCTACTAAATCAAGCGCGTAAGTTGCATATTGATTGTCAGTGCTAATACTTAGGCCACTTAATTTAAAATATTTATGTCCTTCGGCTAATACGTTGCAATCAAACATGATTTCTTCGGCTGCATCGAGACTGCCTTTTTTTCGAGAGTAAATAGGATACCCTTTACCGGTTTCAAAGCGG
>NZ_JAQWTM010000013.1 GCF_029242675.1 Flavobacterium sp. | reverse complement strand
TATCGTTGTATGGATGTGGTACACACAACAACCAACAGATGCTGAAGTTGCAGCAGAAAAAGCGAAAAAAGAATTGGTAGTTAAGGAAGAAGCAAATGCTGTAAGTAGCCCAAAATCTAATGAGAGTAGTGTAGTAGCTGCTTCAAATGATACACTTCAAACTGCAAAATTGCAGAAGACTCTTGGGAATTTTGCTTACTCAGCGGGACTTCCTTCAGCTAAAGGTGGTGTTACTACAATCGAAAACGACTTAGTTATCTTAAAGATTGCTAACAAAGGAGGGTACATTGTTGAAGCGACTTTAAAAAACTTCGAAAGATTTAAAAAAGGATCTGGAGAACTAGTCAAATTAGTTAATGATAACAATGCGAGTTTAAATATTCAATTGTTTACTAATGACAACCATACTTTAAATACAAAGGATCTTTATTTTGAGCCTTCATTAACTAAAAATGGTGAAGACCAAATTTTGTCAATGCGTTTAAAAGCAGGAGCTAATGAATATTTAGAATACAAATATGTGCTAAAGGCTAACGATTATATGTTGGACTTTGATATTCAGTCTCAAGGGTTAAATAAAGTTTTGAAGACAACTAAGCCGTTAAACTTAGAGTTGGATTTAAAGACCTTCACTAATGAAAAAAGTATCACGTATGAAAACCGTTATTCTGAGCTATACTATGAGCATGAAGATGGTAAAAGTGACTATTTAGGATTAGGAAGTCAAGAAGACGACGTTGTGCAAGATGTATCGTATATCGCATACAAACAACACTTTTTCTCATCTATCTTACTGACGAAAACTGCATTTGAAAAAGCAGAATTGCAATCGACTAATTTAGTTAAGGATAGTGCAATTGATACTACTTTCACAAAACAGTTTAAAGCAGTTGTTCCATTAGCGTTTAAAAATGGAGAGATTGATCAAAGTATGAATTGGTTTTACGGACCAACAGATTACAAATTATTAAAATCTTACGACAGAAACTTAGAGGATATTGTTGCTTTAGGTTGGGGGATTTTTGGATGGATTAACCGTCATGCCTTTATTCCAATGTATGGTTTCTTGAGCTTGTTTATTTCTCATGGTTGGGCAATTGTACTTTTTACGATTTTAGTAAAATTAGTATTATCACCTATTACTTATAAGTCATTCTTGTCTCAAGCAAAAATGAAAGTATTGCGTCCTGAAATAGCTGAACTTGGTGAAAAATACAAGAAAGAACCAATGAAGAAACAGCAAGAAACGATGAAGTTGTACAATAAGGCAGGTGTAAACCCAATGGCGGGATGTGTGCCAGGTTTACTGCAAATGCCGGTCTTCTATGCGTTGTTTCAATTTTTCCCATCGGCAATAGGATTAAGACAACAACCATTTTTATGGGCAGACGATTTATCATCATTTGATTCAATCTATCAATTGCCATTTACGATTCCAGCTTACGGAAATCACATTAGTTTGTTCCCTATTTTAGCATCGATTGCAATTTTCTTTTACATGAAAATGACAACTGGAGATCAACAAATGGCCGCTCCGCAACAAGAAGGAATGCCAGATATGGCTAAGATGATGAACATCATGATTTACATTTCTCCATTGATGATGTTAATTTTCTTCAACGGATATGCTTCAGGATTGAGTTTGTATTACTTTATTTCGAATTCGATTACTATTGGAATTATGTTAGTGATCAAAAACTACATTATTGATAGTGATAAAATTCACGCTCAAATTCAAGAAAATAAATTGAAAGAGCCTAAGAAACAAGGTAAATTCCAAAAGAAATTACAAGAAGTTATGGAACAACAAGAAGCGGCAAAAGCGCAACAGAAAAAGAAATAACTATTTTAGATACTAAAAAAGCTTCCAGTAATGGAAGCTTTTTTTTTGCAAAGTTTTTTTTCGAATATTATAAAGTAGGTAGTAAAACCTTATTTATTACATGAATCACTCCATTTGCACATTGTACATCAGTGGCTGTAATTGTTGACATTCTTCCATTTGCGTCTTTAATTTTAGCCCCACCAGTTAACTCAATTGTGAATGATTGTGGTGTTTGTAATGTTGGTACTACTTGTCCTTCTGTTAAGCTTGCGGCTAGTACATTGCCTGATACAACGTGATACTGTAAGACCTTAGTAAGGTTTGCTGCTGAAACTCCTGCAATTCCAGTTGGAGCCAACTCAGCATCTAATGCGGTAAATGCAGCATTATCAGGCGCAAAAACTGTGAACGGACCTGTTCCGCTTAAAATTGATACAAAGTCAGGCTGGCCAGTTGCTGTTAGAGCACCTACTAGTGAAGAAAAATTTGGATTAGCTGTAGCATGTGTCACAAGTGTAGGCAATCCAATAACAGCATCAACTGAATGTATAACACCGTTAGAAGCCATAATATCTGCCGTTTTAACCGTTGCAACTCCATTTAATTTTACCGCATTATTGGCTGTATTTACAAACATACTTAAATTGTTGGTTGCAGATGCAGTTCCTTTTGCCATCGTCTTAATGTATGTAGTTGATAAATCAGTAGATTTTATTGTACCTGTAATAACGTGATTTAATAAAATTTCTTTTAAAGCATCTTTGGGCACATCGTTTATAGACGCAAAACCTGCTGTACTTAAAAACGAAGTAAAAGCAGCATTTGTGGGTGCAAAGACTGTAAAATCTCCATCTGCTTGTAATGTAGATGCTAGCTCAGCTCTAGTCAAGGCTTGAACTAAGATTGAAAAATCAGCATTGGCAGAAGCAATTCCGGTAATGCTATTGTCTACTGTAGGTGTCGTTGTTTCATCATCGCTACTGCAAGATGCTAATGCTAGTGCAGCAACTACTGCAAAAAGTAAAGGTTTTAAAATTTTTTTCATAATCGTTTCTGTTAATTGTTGTTATTAATTTTGAGCAATTTAATATTATTTTGTTTAATCTATTGTCTAAAAAGATAAACAATAATAAATCTTATGCAAACTTTAACTTGTGTTTAAGTCATTGAATAAATGTTAAGTTAAGTAAATTTATGGAGTTGCTTACTTTTTGTGCATCTTGGTTGAGCTTAAAACATTTAATTATAACAAGCAATCAATTAAACAGTTTTAACATTTTATTAATGAGAAAAATCAATGTGCATTGCATTAGTTTTAAGATGTTTAGATCAAAATCTTATTGTAAAACATTAATTTTACATCGGTTTTACACAAATAAATAAAATAAGAGTAATGAATTTACATAATAAGATTTTGATGCTGGCTGTACTATTAATAGCTAATGCAGGTTTAGCACAAGAGACAATAAATGCTGTTGATGCAGCTGCAAAAAAAAATGGTTTATGGAAAGGGACTTATGAGTTATCAAAACGACCTAGGTATGAAGGTGTTTTCTCTCATGGTAAAGAGGTAGGTACCTTTAAATTTTTTGACGATACAAGAGCAGGTTCAGTTATAGCAACTAGAGAATTTAATGAGAAAGACGGTAGTGCTTATACTGTTTTCTATGACCAGGCTAAGAATAAAGTAAGTGAAGGAGTGGTAATCAATAAAAGTTTTGAGGGTCCTTGGAAATACTATCACAAAGCATCTAAAGCTGTAATGACCTTAGAGAATTACTCAAAGGGACAATTAACAGGGATAAGATCGGTTTTTTATCCAAGTGGTAAAATCGCTGAAGAAGTAATGTATGCTCAGGGTAAAAAGAACGGACTTTGTAAAATCTATTCTGAAAACGATGTTGTACTTGAGGAAACCTTATATAAAAATGACCAATACAATGGTTTGGCTATTTTTAGAAATGTAAAAGGTGAAGTTGTTTCCAAAGGAAAATTTTTAAATAACAAGAAAGTTGGTATTTGGGAGTTTTTTGAAAAAGGAAAGAAGGTAAGAGAAACTAACTTTGATTTTCAGCAAAACAGTTCTAAATAGCGCGTTAATTTAAAAGGAGCAGGCTTAGATAGTAATTTAAAACATTGTAACTTTGCAGTCTCAAAAAAATAAAAAAATGAAGCGAGTTGTAGTAGGACTTTCTGGAGGTGTAGATTCAAGTGTTGCAGCATATTTATTGCAACAACAAGGATATGAAGTGATTGGTCTTTTTATGAAAAACTGGCATGATGATACCGTTACAATTTCTAATGAATGCCCTTGGCTAGAGGATAGTAATGATGCTTTGCTTGTTGCAGAGAAATTAGGAATTCCTTTTCAAACAGTAGATTTAAGTGAAGAATATAAGGAGAAAATTGTCGATTACATGTTCAATGAATATGAAAAAGGACGTACTCCTAATCCAGATGTACTTTGTAATAGAGAGATAAAGTTTGATGTGTTCATGAAAATAGCACTGAGTTTAGGTGCTGATTATGTCGCTACAGGACACTATTGCCGTAAAAGTGAAACAACTATAAAAGGTGATACTGTTTACCAATTAAAAGCAGGTGCTGATGTTAATAAAGATCAATCTTACTTTTTATGTCAATTATCGCAAGAGCAATTAGCTAAATCTCTTTTTCCTATAGGCGAATTGACGAAACCGGAAGTACGCGCAATCGCTGCTGAAATGGAACTAGTTACCGCTGAAAAGAAAGATTCTCAAGGTTTGTGCTTTATTGGAAAAGTTCGTTTACCTGAATTTTTACAACAAAAACTACAACCAAAAGAGGGTAAGATTGTACAAATAGATAAGGATGATGCGGTTTATACTGTTGTAGAAAGTAAAGAAGCTACGGCTTTAGATAAATTGATTCAAGATGCTTCAAAAATTAACTACACTCCAGAGATGGGTAAAGTAGTAGGAAAGCATCAAGGGGCACATTACTTTACAATTGGTCAAAGAAAAGGACTTAATGTAGGTGGTACAAAAGATCCTTTATTTATTATAGGAACTAATGTAGAAACAAACACAATTTATACTGGCTTAAGTAGTCAACATCCTGGATTGTTTAGGAAAGGTTTATTCATAGCAAACGCTGAAGTGCATTGGGTTCGTTCTGATATGGCTATAGCCAATGGGGAATCAATAGAAACGATGGTACGTATACGTTACCGTCAACCGTTACAAAAAGCAACCTTACATCGACATGAAGAGGGGATGTACATCTCCTTTGATGAACCGCAATCAGCAATTACAGAGGGGCAGTTTGCAGCTTGGTATCAAGAAGATGAATTAATAGGTTCTGGAGTTATCTCGTAACAGGCTTCCCTATTTTATAAAACAACCAGGTAGATGCTATAAAGCTTTTATCTGGTTTTTTTTTATATTCGAAAGTTAGTTCTTACTTTTTTCTAATACCATATAGATAATTAAATTGCGTACTACTCCTAGAATTTTAGTGCCTTTCTTGATTATACGTAAAACCGAAAATAGTAATTGTAGGGTTTTATGTTTTCGAACATTATAGATATAATATTTACTTTTTTTCTGATTTCGTTTAATTTTCGATAAATTTGAATACTAGATTTTGATTAATAATAGGAATTTCTAAAATTCAATATTTTATGAATGCGATAAATACACTTTTCAACATACAATATCCCATAATCCAAGGAGGAATGATCTGGGTAAGCGGTTATAAATTAGCCAGTGCAGTAAGCAATGCAGGCGGATTAGGCTTGATAGGCGCAGGATCTATGTATCCAGAAGTATTGCGTGAACACATCCAGAAATGTAAAAAAGCTACGAGCAAACCTTTTGGGGTAAATGTTCCCATGTTATATCCTAACATAGAAGAGATTATGAACATCATCGTGGATGAAGATGTCAAGATTGTATTCACATCGGCAGGTAATCCTAAAACATGGACTGCATTTTTAAAAGAAAAAGGAATTACGGTCGTGCATGTGGTCAGTAGTTCTCTATTTGCGTTGAAAGCGCAAAACGCAGGAGTTGATGCTGTAGTAGTCGAAGGTTTTGAAGCAGGAGGTCACAACGGAAGGGATGAAACTACAACGCTAACACTAATTCCTATGGTAAAAGAAAAAATTACTATTCCGGTTATTGCTGCTGGAGGTATTGGTAGTGGGAGAGGAATGCTGGCTGCAATGGCTCTAGGTGCTGATGGAGTGCAAGTAGGGAGTAGGTTTGCAGCATCAATTGAATCCAGTGCTCACGATGATTTTAAACAAACAATTGTTACAACAGAAGAGGGTGGAACGCAATTAACGTTGAAAGAATTAGCGCCTGTTAGATTGATTAAAAATAAGTTTTTTAATGATGTACAGTCACTTTATGATAATAATGGTAGTAAAGAGGACCTAGTGACATTGTTAGGTCGCGCTCGTGCAAAAAAAGGAATGTTTGAAGGAGATTTGATCGAAGGAGAGTTAGAGATAGGTCAAATTGCAGGCTTGATACATGACATTAAACCAGCGGGACAAATCGTTAACGAAATGATTGCTGAATTTAAAGATGCTAAAGTAGCTTTGACTAGTATAGATTTTTAAAAATATATTCTGTCAATTAAAGCATATAAAAAAAGGTGGATACTACATTGTAGTATCCACCTTTATATTTAAGCGATTAAAATTAATTAAGCGCGATATGTTTTTTATTAGAATTGCTCTCTTCCAGCAAAATGGAAAGCACCTTCAATAGCTGCATTCTCATCACTATCTGAACCGTGAACAGCATTTTCTCCAATAGAAGTAGCATATGCTTTACGGATAGTTCCTTCAGCAGCTTCAGC
>NZ_JAQWTM010000435.1 GCF_029242675.1 Flavobacterium sp. | reverse complement strand
AATACGATTTGCCAACGCATCTGCTTGTTCTTGCGAAGGCGCTTCGGTGTAAATACGAATAATTGGTTCTGTATTTGACTTGCGCAAATGTACCCAGTTAGTTTCAAAATCGATTTTCACACCATCAACTGTAGTAATGTCTTCATTTTTATACTTTTCAGTCATAGCAACCAAAATAGCATCTACATCTATAAGAGGTGTTAATTCGATTTTATTCTTGCTCATATAATATTCAGGATACGAAGCTCGCAATGCTGAAACCGACATTTTTTTGTTCGCTAAATGCGTCAAAAACAAAGCCACACCTACTAAACTATCACGGCCATAATGAGAGTCCGGATAGATGATACCACCATTTCCTTCACCTCCAATAATTGCATTATTCTTTTTCATCAACTCCACCACATTGACTTCCCCCACAGCACTTGCTTCATAAGTTCCGTTATGCTTATTAGTTACATCACGCAAAGCACGGGAAGATGACATATTAGATACCGTATTTCCTGGTGTTTTACTCAAAACATAATCGGCACAAGCCACGAGTGTATACTCTTCACCAAACATTTCACCGTCTTCACAAATGAAAGCCAAACGGTCTACATCTGGATCGACTACAATTCCCAAATGAGCTTTTTCTTTTACTACTAATTCTGAAATATCGGTTAGATGTTCTTTAAGCGGTTCTGGGTTATGCGGAAAATGTCCGTTTGGCTCACAATACAGCTTTACGACCTCCACGCCCATTAATTCCAATAATTTAGGAATAATAATTCCGCCTGATGAATTCACACCATCCACCACAACTTTAAATTGAGCTGCTTTTACAGCATCCACATCAACTAATGGTAAATTTAAAACTTCATCGATGTGAATATCCATGTAAGCATCATTCTCTGTGATTTCACCTAGACTATCTACATCCGAAAAATCAAAGGCCTCAGCTTCCGCTATTTCTAAAATTTGCTCTCCGGCTGCACCGTTCAAAAACTCCCCTTTTTCGTTAAGTAATTTAAGTGCATTCCATTGCTTTGGATTGTGAGAAGCAGTCAAAATTATTCCGCCATCGGCTTCTTCAAGTGGAACTGCAATTTCAACAGTTGGGGTTGTGGACAATCCTAAATCAATGACATTAATTCCAAGTCCAATTAGTGTATTCACTACTAAATTATGAATCATAGGTCCTGAAATACGGGCATCGCGACCCACAACCACCGTAAGTTTGCTTTTAGCCGAATATTTTTTTAGCCAAGTTCCATAAGCCGAAGCAAACTTTACTGCGTCCACCGGAGTCAGGTTATCCCCTACTTTACCGCCAATCGTTCCACGAATTCCTGATATTGATTTTATTAAAGTCATGCGTTATTTTTTAAGTTTTTCTATAGTTTCGATACAAATATAATTTTCATTGGTTAGAAAACCGAAACAAAGAAACTTTTTTTATTCTCCCTATTCCTAATGGTCTTCGTTTTCAAACTTTGTATATTTGATATCTTACAATTAAGACGATATGAATTTTTTAGCACACATCTATCTTTCAGGCGACAGTGACTTATTGAAAATAGGGAATTTTATGGCTGATGGTATTCGGGGAAATCAATTTGATACCTATCCTACAGAGGTTCAAAATGGAATTTTTTTACATCGAGCCATCGATACCTTTACTGATGCGCATCCTATTTTTAGAGAAAGTACTAAAAAATTACATGCGAGATACCATCATTACGCTGGGGTAATTGTCGATGTTTTTTATGATCATTTCTTAGCAAAAAATTGGAGTACGTATTCTAACGAAAATCTAGCGGATTTTATTGAACGTTTTTATCAATCATTAAAAGATAATGCCACTATTTTGAGTCCAAGAACAGCTGGCTTTATGGAAGTCATGTTTAGAGAAAACTGGTTATGGAGTTATCGAACTATTGGAGGCATAGATAAAATTTTGACTCAAATGGACCGAAGGACAAAAAATCAATCCCAAATGCGGACTGCTACCGAAGAACTGGAACAATTTTACACTGAATTTGAAAACGAATTCACCCTGTTTTTTGAAGAATTGAGAGCACATGTACTCGAGAAACAAAAAGAATTCTCACAACTATAAAAAACTTAAAACGACTTATTATAATGAAAAAACTCATTCTATTTCTATTTGTCATTAGTTGTGGCTGTAAATCGCAAGTTGCTGTAAATAAGCCTACAGGATTACAAGCAAGCAAAGCGATGGTCGTATCCGCTAGAGAAGAAGCATCAAAAATAGGTGTAGCCATAATGAAAAAAGGCGGAAATGCTTTTGACGCTA
>NZ_JAQWTM010000428.1 GCF_029242675.1 Flavobacterium sp. | reverse complement strand
TTTTTGCTTCCTTTTTTTCGCTGCAGGAAATAAAACATTGTTCAGAATAAGTCGATAGCCCGGTGAGTTAGGATGTAAATCTAAAACGGTTGCAGGATCTCCTACTTGATGTTGGTAGTCCTCAGGATCGTGCCCTCCATAAAAGGTAATCATACCTTTACCTTTTTCACCATGAATGTAACGTGCTTCACCATTTAACTCGCATGTTCCCATAACTAGTACATTAGATTTAACGACATTAGAATTAAAAGAGGTGGTTTGTCCCATAAATCCTTTTACAATTTGAGTATGATTTTGGCACAACATAGAAGGTATAGGATCCCATTTTGCCGAATATTCCATTAAACTAAAATAGTCTTTCTCCATAGGTAGTTTTCTAACTTCGGTCATATCGATATCTGAAAACTCGTATTTTTCAGGTCGGCGCTCTAATATAAAATCTTTAAAAGCAAAGGAGTTATTATAGTCAATTTTAGCTTGGTAATTAGGATCGCTTCCGTCTCCGTCAAACATTGGCTCGCAGATATCTACACCATCTGCAGCTAAGGCAATATCAAAACTATCCGTTGCTGAACACATCGCAAACATAAATCCGCCTCCAATAACAAAGTCACGAATTTTTTTTGCAACAGCACCTTTTTCCTGTGATACTTTAGAGAAGCCCAATTTAGCGGCTAAATTTTCGCTCTCTTTTTTTTGTTCTATATACCAAGGTACATTCTTATAAGATCCAAAGAATTTACCATACTGACCCGTGAAATCTTCATGATGCAAATGCAACCAGTCGTACAGAATGAGTTGATCACTTAAAACCTCCTCGTCATAAATTGCAGTAAATGGAATTTCAGCGTAGGTTAAAACCAAGGTCACGGCATCATCCCAAGGCATTTTCCCTTTTGGGGTGTAAACCGCTATTTTTGGTGCTTTTTCGAGAATGACCGTTTCCATATTTTGCGAAGGACTCGCTATTAAATTGAGTATATTTTCTTCCTCAGTATTAGATAGTACTTCATAGCTTACCCCTCGAATTTGACATTCTTTTCTAATTTCGGCTACGTCCGGAAGTAAAAATGATCCACCACGATAATTTAACAACCAGCTTGCTTTATATTCTTTGGTTAAACACCAAAAAGTAATTCCATATGCTTTTAAATGATTTTGTTGCGTCGATTCATCCATTGGCAACAAAATAAAAGAAGCTCGTGTTAGGGTGGTACTCAATAGAAGTAGCAACAGCAATATTTTCTTGTAGTTTGTCATAGATTTTTAAGTAAATATTTTAGACTATTTGAAAAGTGTCAATTTCCTAAAATTGCAGACAAGGTAAGCAATTGTAGCCTACTCCAAGAAAAAAACTGTGAAAAATTATTGTAAAAAAACTACGAAACCAAGTGTTTTTACTCTTATGTAGGTTGTATGATTTCTATAGCTTAGCGGAATATAAAATAACTGCAAAGAATAACCGAAAATGAATAATAGTGCCATGACTACATTAAAACGAATTGGAATTTGCGTACTAATAGTATCTATAGTAGCCTACTATATAATGGTCATCTATTTCATAAGACACTAATAGCGTATTAGTTATAAACAGTTACAATATTATTTTGAATTGCATAAAATACTAAGCCTGCTATATTTTTAGATTCCGTTTTCAGGAGTAAATTATTTCTGTGACCCTCTACTGTTCGTGGACTTATAAATAAAATTTCTCCTATCTCTGCTGTAGTTTTTTGTTCGCAAATTAGTTGTAGGACCTCCACTTCACGATTAGTCAAAAAATGATTTGAAATTCCGTTTTTGTTATTTTTGTTGGTAGACAAGTCCTCACGAATTATTTTCAAAACGTTTTCGTTATAGTAAAACCCCTTATAGGCTACCTCAGTAATCGTTTTAATCAATTCTTGTGGTGTTGCATTTTTAACGAGGTATGAAGACGCGCCCATATCGATCATATTTGCTACAAAAGAATTCGAATCATAACTTGTTAGTGCAATTATTTTAATCTGAGGAAACTCTTTATGAATTATTTTAGTAGCCTCGACGCCATCTAGGAAAGGCATTTTTAAATCAGTAATTACAATGTCAGGCAAAGTTTCAGCTGTATTCAAAAAGTCTATCAGCTCCATCCCGTTAGAAGCTTCGAAAACCACTTCAATATTATCCTCTCTTTCTAATAAAAATAAGATTCCTTTTCTAAAAAGGAGCTCATCATCAACTAAAACTATTTTTATAGGATCACTCATACTTTAAAAAGATAAATTCACATTAATGCCACCACCCAACTTAGACTGAATTACAATTGTTCCTTCCAAAAAATCCACCCTACTTTGGATGTTTTTCATACCAAGACCATTCTGATTATCGCTATTATTCATATCAAAGCCACGACCATCATCACTGTATATACACAATCTATTCCCCGTAGCTTCATCAAATGCAATCGAAATGTTTTTTGCTGAACCATGTCGAATAGAATTATTAATTAACTCCTGCAGGATACGAAATAGATGCAAACTCTTATCTTTTCCTAATTCCTCAAAATTAATAGTATTGGCATACACTACTTCCACAGCTTTACTACTATTAAACTCAGAACAGAGCTCCTGTATACCAGCATGTAAACCAAATTTATCTAAAACTGGTGGTAATAAATCATGAGCAATACGTCGTGTACTTTGCAAAGCCTTATCCGTCATATTGATAATATTAGTTGTAACTTCCATAATATCATTTTCTGATAATCCAGCTCGAGTTAAAAGATGAGTATTTAAAGATACAATATTAAGTTTAGAACTAATATCATCATGCAAATCTTGTGCAATTCTTTGCCGTTCTGCTTCTTGCGTAATAAGTATAGCTCGTAATTGCTGTTTTTGGTGTTTTATTTCAAGATCTCTTTTCTCTAGCTCTTTTTGAACGATTTTTTTTCTTGAAAAATAGAAAAACACAATTACTCCAATAGCAATAATTGTAAAAAAAAGCGACGTATACAAAATGATTGTAACGATCTCTTGCTCATTAAATTGGTTTATTCTCATTATTAGTTATAATTTTCTTAGAGTCGCTTATTTTTCGCCATTGAAATAAAATAAAAAGCTGGTATATAACTACCAAAAACGCATTGACTGTCCAAGGTAAAAATTGATATTCTTCACTTAAAATGGCTGTGATATTACCCACAAAAAAAAGAATAGTACTCCCGCTTAAATAAAGCAATATGCCTATAGTAGTATAATAAAATACTTTTTCCTCTGCCAATAAATTATACAAATGCATCGCCGCCAAAATGATACTTAAAAAAGAGGTTACAAATATTTCAAATAAATTAAATTTATAAAAAACGGCTGGATTTATGGAATACTGAATGACCAAAAGGATCAATCCAATTATTAAAATCCAATTGGCTACCGATTTTTGAATTCGGTTAGTAAACAAACTCTTAAAGAACAAACTCAATAAGATAAATTGACCAATAAAATAGTAATGTGATAGAAATAAATTATTGGCATACAAGTTCAAAAATATTTTTGAAAGTATTTGAATTAAACCTGTTCCGATAAGATAAAAAGTAAATATTTTGTAAGACTTACCATTCTGGAGAAAATCTTTCAAGTAAAGCACCACGTTAATAAATAAAATGATATATCCGGTATTGACTATAAACTCGTGCAATTTTATAAATTAAGATAATGGACTTAATCCATCTGGCTTCCCAGGAGGACTTGGCTCTGAAAAATCATATACGACTGGCGATCCATCTGGATCTGATCCTAAAAGCTCTGTCCCAAAAACATCACGGTACGTAGCACTTCCTTCTTCTAGTTCAGCTCCCACAAAAATTAGTGTATTCTCGTTTTTATCAGTCAAACCTACATAGGCTCTCACTTTAGTGGTATTCAGTTTTAAAACCATTTCTAAAGTTTCTCTAGGAATTAAGTACTAATTTACTTCTTTTTTCGAACCCTCAAATTCAAGATTATCTCT
>NZ_JAQWTM010000417.1 GCF_029242675.1 Flavobacterium sp. | reverse complement strand
CAAAAATGGGTGTTCCTGTAAAACCAATCAACTGACTTTTATCAAAAAATTTGGTAATCCTTTCATGGGTTTCTCCAAATTGCGAACGGTGGCATTCGTCAAAAATGAAAACTATTTTCTTATGGCGTAGCGGTTCTATTTGGTGTTTAAAGCGATCTGAAACGGCATTATTTAATTTCTGAATCGTCGTTAAAACCAACTTGGTATTATCAGTCAGTTGTTTTACTAATGACTGTGTATTATCGGTTACATCAACGCTGTCTTTTTTGAAAGCGTTGAATTCGTTCATAGTCTGGAAATCCAAATCCTTTCTATCGACCACAAAAACGACTTTGTACACATCGGGCAAATCCATCAAAATTTGACTGGCTTTGAACGAGGTTAGTGTCTTACCTGATCCCGTGGTATGCCATATGTAAGCGTTGTCACTAGTATGCCTGACTTGCTTGATTATCGCCTCAGTCGCATAATATTGGTACGGACGCAACACCATCATGATTTTGTGTGTTTCGTTGATTACAATATAATTTGCAATCATTTTGCCCAGTTGCTGAGTGTTTAAAAACGCTTTCGCAAAAGGCATTAATTCGGTGATGTTTTTATTATTGGCATCTGCCCAAAAGAAGGTTTGCTTAACCGATTGCAGTTCGTTATTAGCCAAATATTTAGTATTTACGCCATTGCTAATTACAAACAACTGCACGTACTGAAACAGCCCGCTATTGCTCCAAAACGAATGCAATTGGTAGCGATTGATTTGGTTAAAGGCTTCTTTTATCTCTGTACCCGAACGTTTCAACTCTATTTGTACCAAAGGCAAACCGTTGACCAAAAGCGTGACATCATAACGGTTTTTGTAACTTCCTTCTAATGAAATTTGATTGGTAACCTGGTATACATTGGCTCCCGTATTTTCGCTATTAAAAAAGCGAACATAAAACGAAGTACCATCTTCCTTGGTCAATTGAAAACGGTCACGCAAGGTTTTTGCTTTTTCGAAAACACTGCCTTTGGCAAGATGATTCAAAATAGCATCAAACTCCTTGGCTGTAAAAGTAGTTTGGTTGAAAAGCTCCAACTGACTTTTAAGATTAGAAACTAAAGCGTCTCCATCTTGAATTTTTACAGATGCGTAGCCTAAACCCTGTAATTGCTGGATCAGGTTGTTTTCTAATTGTAACTCGGATTGGTGACTCATTTATTTACAAGTTGTTATGTTTTATATCTTACTATCATGAAATTGTTAATGTTATGTTCATTGTTATTGCATTTATAGAAAAAAGTAATACATTTGCAACACAATTACAATACAATCGATTCAAAAATAAAAGGATTGGGGTGTCCCCGGTCGAGCAGAAGCCAAACAATTTGTTTGGCTTTTGTTTTTAAGGAAATATCTTAAGCCCATATCTTCTGCCATTTTTCATGTATATTTTTTTCTCTAAAACTTCGAATGCTGGATTGGCTCTTTTGGGTTCAATAACATAGCGCGCTATTGGATATGCTATTAAATCTGCCAATTGTAAACCATTTATATTTTCCTTTTTATCTTTAAAAGTTATTTTTAAAGCGACTTCAACCAATCGTTCTGCGCTAACATAAGCTGTGCCTCTCGCGATTAATCGTTGAAAATGTTCTTCTAACTTTTTATCTTCTTTTTTACCTCTTTTTTCAATAATTATTTCTAAATGCTTGTGAACCTCTTTTATCTCATCAAGACAAAATATAGCTCTTTCTATGATGAATGACAAAGCCAATTCATACACATCATTAGATAATTTACCATAGGTCTTAATGGACTTCTTTTTATTGATCGCTGATGCTAAAATTCTGTATTTTGAATTTTCAATTACAGCATTAATTTTGTTGTAAAAGTTACGCTTTAGTTCGAGATCAAATAAAATTTGAAATTCTTTTTCGCATTTTCTTATATCTCTAGAATGTAAAATAACTTCTTTATTCTGCCAAAACTCTTTTTTAATCGCATTAATCGCCTCTTTTGTAAGTGTATAATTGTCGGCACTACAAATTAAACCGCATAATAAAAAAACAGGAAATGAAGCATCCAAGGTTACTAAACCATGATCGCCACTTTCATCGATAAATAAATAATATTTTTTTATTGGGTCATTCATACTTTTCTTTTTACACAAATAGTTGTTGCAACAACCCTTTTTTCCAAATCGTGGTTTGGTCTATTTGTTCTTGGCAATGATTGATTTTGACATCAATCGCCGATAGAAAATTTGCGATTTTCGTTTGTTCATCATTACAAGGAAATTTAAACTTAATTGTCTTTAACTGATTATAAGATAAAACAGTTTGAGAGGTACCAACACTAAATTTTCCAATATGATTTTGAAAATGATTTGTCAATTCAATAAAAAAATTATTAGCACTATTTTTCATCCTGAAAACTGGATAATATGTACTAATTAAACCTGTAATACCAAGTTTATTTTCATTAAAAGAAAATTTTCTATTGTCACTTCTTGATCTGTATGTCAAATAACCATCTGGAATTATATTAAAGCCTATATTTTCCCTATTAGTTAGTCTATTTTCCCCAAAGTAATCAGATTGTTTCATTAATCCTTTATTAGAAGAGGTCAATACTTCAAACTGATCATCTACAACTGAATTTTCTTTAAATTCCTCTAGATAAATTTGTAATTTATTCTCCTCCCAATCCGCATAATCATTGCCATTATCATCCTTAAACCTCAATTCTTGAGCGAAAATTTGCTGCATTACGCCTTTTTTGTATTGCTCCAAAAGGATTTTTTTTTGGTTTAGGGCGGTTAATTTTTCGTCGACTGCGGTGAGGAAATTGGCGATTTTGGTTTGCTCGGGAAGGGATGGGCAACTAAATTTTGTTGATTTTAGAATATTATTGTACAATCTTTGAATTGTTCCCCCTTCTGTATTATATTTTACTATTTGATAAACATAAAACAAAAATTCGTTCGAAATAGTTTGATAGTCATTACTAATCCAAACAATATTTGAATCTTGATAATAAGCATCTTCACCGTTATATACAACAGTTCTTCCAATTGTTCCAGCTGCTGAAATCAATATATCTCCTTTTGATGGAAAAGAATATTTTTTTCTAAAATCTAAATATTTTTCTCTTGTTATAAATGCATCTGCTAATTTCCCAAACGAACCAATTTTATAAAAAGGTATATCTCCTTCTATTGAAGTATCGTCATTAAAAATTCTTTTACACATTTTAACGTCACCTACATCCCCCAACTTCTTCTCTTCCCATTCCCGCGTAAACTCAGGAAAACGTACTTGTGGTATCAATTTTCTCATGATTAGCAGTGTTTTGCGTTAAGGATAGTAGCGGCATCCTTTTTAGAGATGGGCTCGACGGTAGTCGTGCCCATCTCTAAAAAGATATAGCGGATAGCCTGACCCGCCTTTTTCTGGCGGGTAACGCCCAAATCATTACTTTGCTGATTTTTCATAATTAAAATGGGGTTTGGATTCCTAATTCGGCACAAAAATCGGCTATGGTTTTGTCGGTGGTGCCTATTTGTTGGTCTAGCGTTTTAATTTCGTTGGCGATGGCGTTGATGTCTATGCGGGCTTCGGCCTCGAAGGTGTCTACGTAGCGCGGGATATTTAAATTATAATCGTTTTCGGCAATCATCGCCAAATTGGCGCTATGCGAATATTTATCCTCGGGCTTGCGGTTTTTATAAGTCGTGATTATTTTAGTAATGTGTTCGTCGAGCAATACATTTTGGGTTTTTCCCTTGTTAAAATGTTGGCTGGCGTCTATAAATAAAACATCATTAGGGTTTTGGCGTGTTTTTTTGAGTACCAAAATACAAGTCGGAATCGAGGTTCCGT
>NZ_JAQWTM010000406.1 GCF_029242675.1 Flavobacterium sp. | reverse complement strand
CGATGTACAACACGCTGACACCACCGATGAATTAAGAGCATTATTAAGCAATGATGGCGGTGGCGTCATTTTTACAACCATAGAGAAATTTAGATTAAAAGACTTAGAAAACGGAAAAGAACGGGAACATCCTGTACTTTCAGAACGATACAATTTAATCATCATGGCCGATGAGGCACACCGCACGCAGTACGGTTTTAATGATGGTGGATTTGCACAAAACATTCGCAGAGCCTTACCCAATGCTTCGTTTATCGGTTTTACAGGAACTCCAGTAGATGGAAAAGACGCTGATACCGAGTTGGTTTTCGGAAAAACGATACATACCTACGACATCAAACAAGCCGTTGAAGACGGAGCGACAGTGCCCATTTTATACCAACCAAAAATGGTGCCGCTGAATATCAATGCTAAGTATGCTGCCGAATTAGATAAAGTCGATGACGAAGAAGACGAAGAAAACCCGACACATACCGTTTGGGCAGCGATAGAAGATGCCGCAGGTTCTGAAGATCGTGTAAAAACGGTAGCTGCAGATATTTTAGAACATTTTAAAACCCTCGCAATAGAAGGCGGAAAAGCCATGATTGTGTGCATGAGTCGCAGAAATTGCGTGAAAATGTACGATGCGATAACAGCTCTTGAAGGTTGCCCTGAAATAGCAGTGATTATGACCAGCAATATTGGTAAAGATCCCGTGGCATGGAACGAGCATGTACGCACGAAGGACAGTATGGAAGCGATCAAAAAGCGTTTTCGTACGCCCGAAGATCCGTTAAAAATGGTGATTGTGCGCGATATGTGGTTGACTGGTTTTGATGCTCCTTGTGCGCATACCATGTACGTAGACAAGATCATGAAAGGGCACAATTTAATGCAAGCAATTGCACGTGTCAACAGAGTTTTTGAGGACAAACCCAATGGATTGGTAGTGGACTTTATAGGAATCTCAGGCTTTTTAGCAGAAGCGACCAAAAAATATACCGGCAGCGGTGGCGAAGGAAAACCAACCATCGATATGGATGTGGCGGTTGCTTTGTGTTTAGAGCAATTTACAGCAGTACAAAAACTAATGCCTCCATTAGACATTGCTGCTTTCAACGCCATGAAGGAAAGCGAAAAGATGAAGTGGTCGAACAGCGTTGTAAATAAATTATTACAATCAGATGAAGTTACCGATGCTTTTTTATTGGAAGAAAGAAAGCTGACGGAATTGGTTGCTATGACCAACTCTGATAAACGCATTTGGGAAATTCAGGAAGAAGTCGGTATCATTCAGAAAATACGCGATGTCATCCGAAAGATTAAAACACCGCCTGGCCCACAACGCCAAAAGAACGACCGTATAAAAGATTTAATTAGTAAATCGATTGAATCGCAAAAGATAGTGGACTTGGCTGCCATGTACGATTTAGACAAAATAGACATTTCGATAATCGATGACCGCTTTCAGGCTATGGTTAAAGAAAAAGGTGGAGAGAATATCAAAGTCGAATTACTACGCCGCATCATTAACGATGAGCTTAAAGTACGTATGGTAAAAAACATTCGAAAAATGACCAGCCTAAAAGACGAACTCGAAAAAGTATTGAGTAAGTACCACAAGAACAGTCTCGATTCTATAGCGGCAATTAAACACCTGCTAGACATTGCCACCGAATTCAAAAATGATGATGTACGAACCAAGCAACTCGGTCTTACCGAAGATGAATTGGCTTTTTACGACTTACTATCGGCAAATGAAAAGATTCTGAACCAATCAGGCCCAATTCAAGACTTAGTACACAGAGTTGTCGCCTTGGTTAAGAAAAACCTCCAACTCGATTGGACCAAAAAAGAAGATGCCCGTTCTGCGATACGTTTAGCCGTTAAGAAGGAATTGAAAGGCAAAGTACCCTTCTCAGAACTGGATAGTTTATTAAAAGAAGTTTTAGAGCAAGCAGAGGGACAATATAAGGATTGGCCGATGATGGGGTGATATGCTCTTATATGAAATAGCACTTATTTATATTAAGGTGATAAGCCTAATTGAAAAAAATAAATTTAGTTTTTTCTAAAATTATAGAAATTGTCCCGTCCTGAAGTAACGTTACACAAAAAGTCTAGCACCTACATTGCACTGGAATACCAAAAACAATTAGAATGGTTATCTTCTATAGGAAACAAAAAAAACGCTCTTATTGCTAAGAACGTTTTAAAGTAGTATTTAGAATTGGAAATTATTATTGATCGATAGAACCTAAAACTCTTTTCATAAAAGTATTTAGTGCTTCTTTCTTGTCTGTCCCGTTTTTAACTAATTTATGCACTTCTAAAGCACCATACATGTTAGAGATCAGTTCGCCTATAACATCTAGTTCTTCATCCTTTAAAGAAGCTATTTCAGTCATAGATTCTAATACATCAATTGTTTCAATGATATAGTCTTGATCATTCTCTTCGATGAATTGTGTTAGGTGCTTAATAACGGGTAATTTCATTTTCTTTTTTTATTTAAGTTGTACGCTTGTAAAAGGTTACTTTTTTTTCATTTTTGGATAACTGTTCAATGGTAAGAATGGTATCAAATGAATTGCAGTAATGCCTTTAGACAAAAGGTTTAGACAATTTCGTTCACTAATTCAATTAGAACTTCTTGCTTATTTGTTTGCGTCTCGTTCACTAATTTTCCACCTACAAAAGTTGCAAAAGTAGGTAAGTTACTTACATTAGCTAGTTTTCTTGATTCTGGAGAATTTTCAGCATCTACAAGTACGAAAGTGATAGCTTCATTTTCAGTTGCTAACTTTTTAAATTTCGGTTTCATGATTCGGCAATTTCCACACCATGAAGCAGAATATTGAACAACAACCTTATTGTTTTCATTGATCAAATCAGCTAACGTATCTTCGGTTAAATCGATTAACATATGTTTTTATTTAGTTGCAAAAGTTTATTTATGGAGTCTAAAAGTCTAAAAGTTGCAAAGTCTCAAAGTTTTGAAATCTACTCAACTCAGCTAGTCAAGTGCTTTGCAACTTTGAGACTTTGTAACTCTAAATTTATTAGTTTAAGCTTAAGTATTCAGCAGTACTATTTCTGTCAGCGCTCATTGCTTCTTTACCAGCTTCCCAGTTTGCAGGACAAACTTCTCCTTTTTCTTGGATGTGGGTGTAAGCATCTACCATTAGCAAGTACTAGTTTACGTTACGACCTAATGGCATATCGTTTACACTTTCGTGGAATATTTTACCAGTTTCATCAATCAAATAAGTCGCTCTAAAAGTCACGTTAGATCCTTCAATGATTACTGAATCCGTTTCTTCACTGTACTCAGTTGAGTCAATGTCCAAAATCCCTAGAATGTTAGATAAGTTTCTGTTAGTATCAGCAAGGATTGGGTAGGTAACTCCTTCAATTCCTCCATTGTTTTTTGGTGTGTTCAACCAAGCAAAGTGTACTTCATTTGTATCACAAGAAGCACCAATTACAATTGTATTTCTTTTGTTAAATTCAGGTAAAGCAGCTTGAAAAGCGTGTAATTCAGTAGGGCAAACAAAAGTGAAATCTTTTGGATACCAAAATAAAAGTACTTTTTTGTTATTGTTTACTGCTTCTTCAAAAATATTGATTTTCAGTTTTTCACCCATTTCAGAAATGGCGTCTACTGCAATACATGGGAATTTCTTTCCTACTAATGACATAATTGTAATGATTTTTATTAATTTAATTTTTTGCAAAAGTAGTCTAAAACAACACCTTTGGTAAAGCATAAATCATTTAATCTACCTATTGGTTAATAGGTTTTTACTATAATCTACTAGTAGGTTTAGTAACTATTTGTGAAACACTATTTTAAAGTGCAAGTCTCTTTTTTAATCGCTTTTTATTTGTAAAAATTTATGCTAACTGGCAGGGATCCGGTATAGTTTTCATCCTTTAAAAGCATATTTGCTGCTGTGATTTGAAAAGAATCGAAATCTTGATAAGTCTGAATGATACCATCACAACTAACCAAACTTTTTATCACTGACAAAGCGTAGGGATTACCAAAGAGATGAAAAACACATTTTTTTGAAGGTAGCAGCTCCTCTAAAAAGTGAATTACTTCAGGTTCGATATCAAAATTATTTAGGGGTTTTGCTTTGGGAACAAAAAGTGCGATGATTAGGGTGTCATAGGAAGCCAATTCTTTGAGCAAAGCCTTGTGTTCTAATCCTTTTCCGTTTGCAATACTGTAATTAGACAAAGCAATGCTTTTATCTAAGGTCTCTATAAAAGCATTATTGGTGTCTTTATAGATGCTGATCGTCGCTAAAGTTCTTTTTTTGGATGCATCCAAAATCGTTTGATTGAGTGCTTCTCCTTTAACTTTCGTGATGCAATTTTGCGCAATTTCCAAGTTTAAATCATCTGCAGCTTTAAAATCTAAAGCGGTATCACTTTCTGGAGTGGAGTCAAACAAACCCGCTTTAGTTTTACATTTTATTATTCGGTTGTAGCTTTCTTCAATACGTTCTGGTCTCGCATTTTTTAAGATTGCAGCAATGCCTTCGGGTACATTTTCGGCAAAACACAAAATATCGTTCCCCACATCAAAAGCGGTCCATTCGAGTTGTCCCTTGATTGAATATAGTTTAGAAACGCTGTGCATGTTCAAGGCGTCAGAGATAACCAAACCTTCAAAATTTAATTGCTTTCGCAAAAGATCTTCAATTACAACCTTGGAGAGTGTAGCGGAGGTATTGGCTCCATCATGCATTTTAGGCACAGCGAGATGTCCGATCATAATGGAATCTACGTTGTTTTCGATTGCTTTGATAAAGGGATACAGTTCGTTCTCTAGTAATTGTGCTGCGTTTTCTTCTAAAATAGGTAATCCCAAGTGCGAATCAACATTGGTATTGCCATGACCAGGAAAATGCTTCAAGCAGCCAATTACGCCTGCATCCGTCAATCCTCGTAAATATTCGAGAGCGCAATCAGTTACATTTTGTTTGTTTTCTCCAAACGAACGATACCCAATGACGGGATTATTCGGATTATTATTAATGTCAGCAAGGGGAGCTAAATTGTAGTTTATCCCTGCTGCTCTTAAATCAGTTCCTATTTTTTTGCCTACCTGATAAACTAGGTTTTTCTTGTTTTGTGGTAGCGCACCAAGTGTAATGGCGTAGGGATACTGTGGTGTATTTTCTACGCGCATGGCTAAACCCCATTCGGCATCGATACTCATTAGTAAAGGTGTGGTCGCACACTTTTGATACCGCTCAACAAGTTCCTTTAAACGGGAGAAGCTATCAGAATTAAAAGTGATTTTTTTTTGACCTTCATAATTGGTTGCGGCACTAGCGCGACTATGAAAAAAGGTTAAACCCCCAATAT
>NZ_JAQWTM010000218.1 GCF_029242675.1 Flavobacterium sp. | reverse complement strand
ACAAAACAGTATCTAGTCTTTCTATTACAAGGGTACAAACTGCATTGCCTTCTGAATACGAAATCGATATTGTAAAAAAATTTCTTTTCTATTTATTTTTACCATTTAATTTTTAAAAATTAAAAAATATCACTAATTTTTATTTAATTTGCGAATAAATTCAATATCCCCTATAATGACTTCGATAACACGCCTCTTTGATTTTCCATATTATCAACAAGATAAATACACTACTATTCCTGATGCTTTGGTAAGCACAGTTAATGGAGTTTGGGTAAAATCTTCAACCCAAGAATATATCGCAAAAGCCAACACTGTTTCGAGAGCGCTCTTGAGAATGGGAGTTAAAAAAGGTGATAAAATTGCTATCATTTCTTCAAATAATAGAACTGAATGGAATATAATGGACATTGGGGTACTACAAACTGGTGCGCAAACTGTACCTATTTACCCAACAATTTCCGAAAATGACTATGAGTATATATTAAACCACTCTGAGGCAAGTTATTGTTTTGTTTCTGATAAAGAAGTTCTAGCCAAAATTAATTTGATTAGATCTAAAGTACCTCATTTAAAAGAAGTTTATAGCTTTGATTCGATTGCTGACTGTAAAAATTGGAAAGAAGTACTAGAATTAGGTGAAGATCAAAGCAATCAAAATGAAGTAGAAGCTTGCAAAAACAGTGTGCATACAGAGGACTTGGCAACCATTATTTATACCTCAGGTACAACGGGAAAACCAAAAGGAGTTATGCTATCGCATAAAAACATCGTTTCGGATGTATTAAATAGTGCCCCTAGAATTCCATTTGAAGCTGGAAGCAGTCGTGCATTAAGCTTTTTACCTGTTTGCCATATTTTTGAAAGAATGATTTTGTACCTATACCAATACTATGGTGTTTCCATATACTTTGGGGAATCAATCGAAAAAATCAGCGATAACATCAAGGAGGTAAAACCAACTGTGATTACTGCTGTACCAAGATTATTGGAAAAAGTATACGATAAAATTTATGCAAAAGGAACAGAACTAACTGGAATCAAGAAAAGCTTATTTTTCTGGGCTATCGACTTAGGTTTACGTTACGAACCCTACGGAGCTAATGGCGCTTGGTACGAATTTCAGTTGAAAATTGCACGAAAACTAATCTTTAGCAAATGGAAAGAAGGTTTGGGTGGGAATTTAGAACTAATGGTATCAGGTAGTGCAGCGTTACAAACACGATTAACTCGCATTTTTGCTGCTGCCGAAATTCCAGTAATGGAAGGATATGGTTTAACCGAAACTTCACCAGTAATCTCAGTAAATGATTTACGTAACAACGGCTTTAGAGTTGGAACGGTAGGTAAAGTAATTGATACCGTTGAAGTAAAAATCGCAGCCGATGGTGAGATTCTTTGCAAAGGACCAAATGTTATGATGGGTTACTTTAAAGATGAGCAGTTAACAAGTGAAGTAATCGTCGATGGTTATTTTCATACTGGAGACATAGGAGAATTTGATAAAGATGGTTTCCTTAAAATCACAGATCGTAAAAAAGAGATGTTTAAAACATCCGGAGGAAAATACATTGCGCCTCAAATGATCGAAAACATGATGAAACAATCTCGTTTTATCGAACAAATAATGGTAATCGGTGAAGGTCAAAAAATGCCTGCTGCCTTTATTCAACCCAATTTTGACTTTGTAAAAGAATGGGCCGCGTTGCACAAATTTGACATTGGGTCTACTAACGAAGCAATCACTACTAACGAAAAGGTAATTGCTAGAATCCAAGAAGAGATCGACCAAATAAATTCAAAATTCGGTCATTGGGAGCAAATCAAACGATTTGAACTTACTCCAGATGTTTGGTCAATTGAAGGAGGACATTTAACTCCTACCCTTAAATTAAAGAGAAAGATTATCTTGAAAATTTATGAAAATTTATTTGATAAAATTTACAACTAGTAGCAATCATAGTAAACCACGAATAAGAATTCGTGGTTTTTTTATGCAAAAAATTTTAAATAGCCATTTAACTTGTAAATGTAATATCTACAGGATAATCTAATTCAACCCTTATACAGTACTGCTTTTACGATTGAAAAGAACTGAACCGTTTAAAAATCCCGCCTTTTTACCTTTGGAACAACTTTAATTCCTATCAACTAGAACTTTAACGACAATCAAAAAGAAGCTGCTTTTCAGCAAACGACGATTAGTTTTTTTATCTTTAGGTATTATTAACAAAAAATTATTTCAATTTATTATGCATGCATAGTATTTTTTTAGTATATTTGAAATCGATTGCGAAAATATGAAAGACAAAACTATAGATTACATACTTCGAGCTACTTGGCAAGCAGTTGCACGCATGTACAACGAAGAAGCCTCTAAATATGATGCTAGCATGGCTACCGGTTTTGCTTTGTTAAGTATTGACAAGGAGGGCGGGACACCATCGACGGCTCTTGGTCCTAAAATGGGAATGGAAGCCACGAGTTTGACTCGAACTTTAAAATCAATGGAGGACAAAGGTTTGATCATTCGTAAAAAAAATCCTGAAGATGGTCGTGGTGTTTTAATATACCTAACCCCCTTTGGTAAGGAAAAAAGAGACTTATCTAAAAATACGGTCTTGAAATTCAATGATGCTGTTAAACATAATATTTCGGAGGAAAAACTGCAACATTTTATTGAAGTTTCGGAAATTATAAATGAACTCATTTTAGAAAAAAATATTTTTACTAACTCAGCTGCCAATGAAATGGCGCATCAAACAGAAAATACGGAAAATTAAGGAGTTGACAAGTTTCATCCAAAGTGAGGAAACAAGAGACGAGATTTTTTTCTATCAAAAAAAACAAAATAAAAAAAGTATGAAACGCACAATTAAAAAAGTAGCAGTAATTGGATCCGGAATAATGGGATCTGGAATTGCTTGTCATTTTGCTAACATTGGTGTCGAAGTTTTGCTTCTAGATATTGTTCCTACAGAGCTTACTGAAGCTGAAGCTAAAAAAGGACTGACATTAGAAAGCAAAGCAGTACGCAATCGTTTGGTAAATGAGCATTTAGGTAATGCTTTAAAATCAAAGCCCTCTCCTATTTACAGTCAAAAATTTGCAAATCGCATCACGACAGGTAACACGACTGATGACATGGCAAAAATTGCTAACGTAGACTGGATTATTGAGGTAGTTGTTGAAAGATTAGATATCAAAAAGCTAGTTTTTGAACAAGTAGAAAAATACCGCAAGCCAGGAACGTTGATTACGTCAAACACTTCAGGTATTCCAATTCACTTTATGAGTGAAGGAAGAAGTGAAGATTTCCAGAAACACTTTTGTGGAACTCACTTTTTTAACCCAGCGCGTTACTTAAAATTATTTGAAATTATTCCTGGCCCACAAACTTCATCAGAGGTTTTGGACTTCCTTACTATATATGGAGAGAAATTTTTAGGAAAAACTTCGGTTGTTGCTAAAGATACTCCAGCGTTTATTGGTAACCGTATTGGAATTTACGGAATCCAAAGTTTGTTTCATTTGGTAAAAGAAATGGGATTAACGATTGAAGAAGTAGACAAATTAACTGGACCAGTTATTGGTCGTCCAAAATCGGCTACTTTTAGAACGGTTGACGTTGTAGGATTAGACACATTAGTGCACGTTGCAAACGGAATCTATGAAAACTGCCCTAACGATGAGCAACACGACTTATTTAAACTTCCAGAGTTTGTCAACAAAATGATGGAGAATAAATGGTTGGGTAGTAAAACAGGACAAGGTTTCTACAAAAAAGAAGGTAAAGAAATTCTGACTTTAGACTTAGATACTTTAGAATATAGAGCGGCTAAAAAAGCGTCTTTTGCTACTCTTGAATTAACTAAAACTATTGATAAACCAATCAACCGTTTTAAAGTTTTGGTAAAAGGTAAAGACAAAGCAGGTGAATTTTACAGAAAAAGTTTTTCTGGAATGTTTGCTTATGTTTCAAACAGAATACCTGAAATTTCAGATGAGTTATACAAAATCGACGATGCTATGAAAGCTGGTTTTGGTTGGGAAAACGGACCATTCGAAATTTGGGATGCTATTGGAGTAGAAAAAGGAATTGAAATCATGAAGGCAGAAGGTTTAGAGCCAGCTGCTTGGGTAACTGAAATGTTAGCTGCTGGAAACAAAAGCTTCTACACAGTTGCAAATGGTGCAACCCACTTTTACAGCATTCCTGCAAAAGCACAAGTTAAAGTTCCTGGACAAGACGATTTTATTATCCTGAACAACATTCGCGAAAGCAAAAAAATATGGAGCAACAGTGGTGGAGTTATTACTGATCTAGGAGATGGAATCATCAACTTAGAGTTCCTTTCAAAAATGAATACAATTGGTGGTGACGTTTTACAAGCCATTAATAAAGCCATTAATTTAGCCGAAAAAGAATACCAAGGTTTAGTTATTGGTAATCAAGCAGGCAACTTCTCTGTAGGTGCAAACATTGGTATGATCTTTATGATGGCCGTGGAGCAAGAATATGATGAGTTGAATATGGCAATCAAAATGTTCCAAGACACCATGATGCGTGTACGTTACTCTTCAATTCCAGTAGTAGTAGCACCGCACGGGATGACTTTTGGTGGTGGATGCGAAATGAGCTTACATGCCGATAAAGTTGTTGCTGCCGCAGAAACATACATGGGATTAGTGGAATTTGGTGTAGGTGTGATTCCTGGTGGTGGTGGTTCTAAGGAACTAGCATTGCGTGCATCAGACTTATTCCATAAAAATGACGTAGAGCTTAACGTATTACAAGAGTATTTCTTGACTATTGCTATGGCAAAAGTATCGACATCTGGTTACGAAGCATTTGACACTGGATTATTACAACATGGTAAAGACGTTATCGTAGTAAACAAAGACCGTCAAATTGCCGAAGCTAAGAAACATGCTTTATTGATGGCCGAAGCAGGTTACACACAACCTATTCGCAGAACAGACGTAAAAGTATTAGGAAAACAAGCTTTAGGGATGTTCTTAGTAGGAACAGACCAAATGGAAGCGGGTAAATACATTTCTGAGCACGATAAGAAAATTGCCAACAAACTAGCTTATGTTATGGCTGGTGGTGATTTATCGGAACCAACAATGGTAAGCGAACAATATTTATTAGATCTGGAACGTGAAGCTTTCTTGTCATTATGTACAGAAAGAAAAACATTGGAAAGAATCCAATTTATGCTAACAAAAGGGAAACCGCTACGTAACTAAGAAAATAGAGCCAAGATACAAGAAGCAAGATGCTGAACTAAATTTCTCCTCTTTCTTCTTGTCTCTTTCTTCTAAAAATCTCTAAAAGAAAAAATATGAAAACAGCCTATATAGTAAAAGCATACAGAACTGCAGTTGGTAAAGCACCAAAAGGAGTTTTTAGATTTAAAAGACCTGATGAATTAGCAGCAGAAACCATCGAATTCATGATGAATGAACTGCCTGATTTTGACAA
>NZ_JAQWTM010000392.1 GCF_029242675.1 Flavobacterium sp. | reverse complement strand
GTTTTCTTTTTGCGCCATTAATGCTCAAAATAAGGCCGCTGAACTGGATAATTTAATAAATCAAGCTTACGCAAATGGCGTTTTTAACGGAAGTGTTTTAGTTGCTGAAAACGGAAAAGTGATTTATCGCAAAGCTTTTGGCTATGCCAATAAAGAGACGAAACAACAACTAACACCCGAATTTTCTTTTGATTTAGCTTCGGTATCAAAGCAGTTCACGGCTATGGGGATTATGATTTTAAAAGAGAGAAAACTACTTTCTTATGAGGATAAAATAACTAAATTCTTCCGTAATTTTCCTGCTTATGGCAAAGAGGTTACCGTCAAAAATTTACTCAATAATGTTTCAGGTATTCCAAAATACGAGCCATTGGCATCCAAGTTCAATCTTTCAAATGCTGAAATTTTAGAAATTATCGAAAGCCAGTCTGCGTTAGATTCTGAAATTGGAGCAAAATTTGTCTATAATAATGGCGGTTATGTTATGTTGGATTTAATAATTGAAAAAGTTTCAGGCTTAAGTCTAGCTAATTTTTTGAAAGAAAACATTTTTAAACCTTTAAAAATGAACAACACATTGGTTGGTGATAGTCAATTGCTCAATATTAAAAATCGAGCCATTGCTTACACTGCAATTGGTGAACGTGATGATTATCAAGTTTCACACACGGGATCAACAAGCATGTTTTCAACTGTTGCTGATTTGTTTCTTTGGGATCAAGCACTTTATACTGAAAAGTTAGTCAGTAGGAATACAATTGCCGAGGCTTTTACGCCAGTAATTCTTACTGATGGCTCCGATTCTAATTATGGATTTGGATGGTTTCTTACTCCTGACAAGCATGCTGTGAATCATTCGGGAAGTGACTTTGGCTACCGAACCTTCATATTCAGAGATTTGGCTAAAAATAACACTTTTATATGGCTTACTAATGGAGGGAACGCAATGTTAAAAGACGAGATCAATGTAGCTATCGAAAATATTTTGGCTTCAAAGCCTTATAAAATACCCAAAATCACTCTTGTTTCAGCGCTTCAAAAGGACTTACTAAAACAATCTGCAGATGATGCTATTAACAGTGTCAACTCACGTATACAAATCAATCCGGGAGATTATGCCATGAATGACGAACATGTGAATGAATTGGGGTATAAGTATTTAAATGAGAATAAAGTGGCAGAAGCATTTTCTATTTTTAAATTTAATGCATTGCATAACCCAAATTCTGCTAATGTGTATGACAGTCTTGGTGAAATATATTTGCTTCAAAAAGATTCGGTTAATGCGATCAAAAATTATAAAAAATCAGTAAGCTTAAATCCAAATAATGCAAATGCGGTACGCGCTTTGAAAGAATTAAAGGTTGATACCACTGAATTACTTACTGAAGTTACAGTTTCTCCAGAAGTTCTTAAAACATATGTTGGAAGATATCAGTTAAACGAAAATTATTCATTTACTGTAACTGAGGATAGTGGAGTGCTTCATATTCAGGGAACTGGAGAACGATTAACTACGGTAATCCCAATGAGTGAAAATAAATTTTACAGTACTATAGTGACCGCTCAATTTACATTTAACAAGAACGAAAAAGGTACTGTTGAAAGTCTAACCTTAAATATGGGAAAAGATGTCACTGCTAAAAAGGTGGAGTAAAGTAAGTTTTGCAATTTAAATAGTTGCGGAATCCCTTTGTTTAATGAGAAAATTTAGTTTTAAATTGATTGTCAAATTAGCAATGGATTAAATAAAAGAACCATTCGTCTACACTTTAGTGCTATTCATCGACACTTAAGAGATTCTAAACGAATTAAAAGTAAATTAGCTCTAAGTATTTGATATTTTTGATATTGGATAAATAATATACAAACAAATGACAAATTCTCTGAATATACTGTTGATTGAAGATGATGCCATAGAGGTCATGAAATTTAATAGAGTTTTGAAAACTTTAGGCTTGAACCATCGTATTATTGAAGCCAATAATGGAGAAGACGCCTTGTCGATTTTAAAAGTTAAAGAAATAATTCCAGACATTATAATCTTAGACTTAAACATGCCAAAACTCAACGGTATTGAATTTTTGACCATTCTAAAAAAGGATGAAGTTTTAAAATACATACCCTCTATAATATTGACAACGTCAAATAACTATACTGACGTTTTAGAGTGCTATAAAATTGGTATAGCAGGATATGTCCTAAAGCCTTTAAAATACGAAGATTACGTTGATAGAATTCAAAAATTATTAAATTATTGGAGTACTAATGAGTTAATATCTCAATAACATGTATGGAATAGTAAATAAAGCCATTGAAGATCTCGTTAAAGCTAATTTTGGTGATGAAAAGTGGGAAATTATTCTTGAGAAAAGCGGCGTTGAACATGATTTTTTTATCAGTAATGAAGCCTATGACGATGATGTTACCTTTAAATTAGCAGTAGCAGTATCAGAGGTAATGGACATGACTGTTTCTCAGGTATTAATTGCTTTTGGCGAGTGGTGGGTAATTAAAACTACCAAAGAAAAATATCCGGGGCTAATGGAATCAGGTGGTCAAAATTTGAAAGAATTTTTAACGAATTTACCATTATTTCATAACCGTGTAATGCTAATTTACCCAAAATTAACGCCACCTGAATTTAAGGTGAGTGATATTAATGAAAAAAGTATTAACTTACATTACTTCTCGAAAAGAGAGGGCCTTCAAGAGTTTGTTCGAGGTTTAATTCAAGGGTTAGGTATTATGTTTTCAACAAAAACGACCATTGAATTACTTCAAACAAGGAATGAAGGAGATTCTCACGAGATTTTTAAAGTAAGTTGGTAAATTATGAAAGCCCCCGAATTCAATTTTAATAGCGAAACATTTAATAATATATTTCCTTTCTATATCTTAATTGATGAAAACTTATCAATTGTAAGTTATGGAAAGAGTCTTAGCAAGGTAATTCCTGAAATAATTCCTGATTTTGATTTCAACTCTCTTTTTGTAGTTAAAAGACCTTATGTCAAAACGATTACTTTAGATAATTTTAGTGAAATTACAAATCAATTAGTCTTAATTGAGTCAAAAGGGAGTGACATAACCGCATTACGAGGCCAATTTGAAAAGCACGACAAAGGATTTCTTTTTATCGGATCGCCATGGTTTGATTCAATGGATGCCGTAATTGAAAAAAAATTAAACTTGCACGATTTTGCATTTCATGATCCATTATTGGATTTACTGCATGTAATGAATAATGTAGAGAATTCATCTAAAGAATTAAAAGAATTACTTACCACAATAAACAAGCAAAAAAACGATTTAAAAAAGGCAAATAAAGAAATTCATAATATCGCTTTATTTTCTACACAAAACCCTGATCCATTAGTACGAATTGACCTTGAAGGTAATTTAATTAAAACAAATCCAGCAGCAGATTTATTGAAGTCTATCGTATTTGAAGGGATAGAGTATGAATTACAAGAATTTTTTAAATACATTATCCATAAAATAGAAACGAGTGCGGACCGTTGGATTTTTGAATTTCAAAGCAACAGCAAGCACTTTTCTTTTATTTGCAAGAGTTTAGTAGCAGAAGGTTATATAAACATTTATGGTAGAGATATTACAGATCAAGTAAGTGATCAAGAAGAGTTAAATAAGCTTTCACTGGTTGCAAGTACAAATAAAAACGGAGTAGTTTTTACGCATCCTGATGGAAAAATATTTTGGTGTAATGAGGCTTACACTTCCTTAACAGGTTTTTCTAAAAATGAGGTAATAGGAAAAACACCTATTGAAATGGGTTTAAACGCAGCTTCAAATAGAGAGGAGATAAGGAGAATGGTTGTGGCTTTTAATGAAGGTAAAGCCTTTGATGTTGAGATCTTGCACTCTAAGAAAAATGGTTTAAATTTTTGGTCTAAAAACACTGGCCAGCCTATTTTAGATAGTACTGGAAATGTCATTCAATACTTTGCAATGATTGAAGATTTTACTGCTGAGAAGGAAAAGGAGGAACAGCTTTTACTATTATCTTCTATTGCCGAAAAGAACATGAATGCGGTAGTTATTTGCGATAAAAATGGTAAGATAGAATGGGTTAATGCTAGTTTTTCTGAAATTTCAGGTTATTCGAAAAAAGAATTGATAGGTAAAAAACCAGGGCATTTATTACAAGGACCAGAATCCAATCAGGAAACTGTCGCTTATCTAAGAAATCAGATTAGCAATGGCTTGCCTTTTAATTGTGAAATTTTAAATTATAGCAAATCTCAAGAAAAATATTGGGTACGTGTGCAAGGCCAAGCTTTGCACAACAAGCAAGGAGAAGTCATAAAATATTTTGCCATTGAAGAGGATATTTCTAATGAAAAAGAATTCAACCAACAATTAATTGATTCTGAAAACCGACTTACGTCACTTATTACTAATTTACAATCGGGTATTTTATTAGAAGATGAAAACAGAAATATTCTAGTGACTAATAAACGTTTTTGTGATCTTTTTGATATTGCTGTTATTCCTGAATTAATGATAGGTATGGATTGCGAGGAAGCTGCAACAGATACTAAGTACTTGTTTAAGAACCCAGATCAGTTTTTGACTCGAGTTTCGGAAATTTTAAAAAATAATGAAGTTGTTTTAGCAGAAGAAATAGAGCTTGCTGACGGACGCGTGTATGAACGAAGTTTTATTCCAATTAAAAAAGGTTCTAAAGATGATGGTCATTTATGGAGCTATGATGACGTTACGATCAAGAAAAATTACAAAGAAAGTCTTGAAGCTGAAAAAGAAAAATACAGCAATATTATAGCGAACATGAATATGGGATTGTTGGAGGTAGACACTGACGATTGTATACAATTTGCTAATCAATCCTTTTGTAATATGTCAGGCTACTCCATATTGGATTTATTAGGCAAAAAAGCTTCAACTGTATTGTTAAAAACGGAAGGACAAAAAATTGTCAATATTAAAAATAAAGAACGCAATAGCGGCATATCCGATTCTTACCAAGTGATAGCTAAAACTAAAAGTGGTGAAGACAGGTATTGGCTAATTAGTGGTGTGCCTAACTTTAATGTAAACGGCAAGGTTACTGGTTCGATTGGAATTCATTTAGATATAACCGAGCAAAAAAAGCTTGAAATTCAAAAGGAAATTTTGCTTAAGACATTAGAAAAGCAAAATGAGCAACTTAATGATTATGCACAAATTGTTTCCCATGATTTAAAATCACCTTTACGAAGTATTCATTCTTTAATTACGTGGATAAAAGAGGATAATGATAAAGAATTTAATGAACAAACTCAGCAATATCTGGGAATGATAGAGGATAAAGTAGAGAAAATGGATCATCTCATCCAAGGTATTTTAACCTATTCTAAAGTAGAATCCATTGAAGCATTAAGCGAAAAAATTAATATCAATAACGAGATACAAAAAATAGTAGACATTATTCATATTCCTTCTAATATAAGTGTTGTAATTAAAAAGGAATTGCCTACCATTAACGCTGATCGATTTAGAATGCAACAACTTTTTCAGAATATCATAAGTAATGCAGTACTTTACATTGATAAACCAATTGGTATTATTGATATTGATTTTGAAGATCGACAAGACTCTAATGTGTTTTCAATAAAAGACAATGGACCGGGGATCGCTCCAGAAAATCAAGAAAAAATGTTTAAAATTTTTCAATCGTTTACCAATCATGAAAAATCAACTGGAATTGGACTTTCAATCGTAAAACGAATTATTGACAATTATAATGGAAAAATTTGGATCGAAAGTGAATTAGGAATAGGAACAACTTTTTTTATACAACTCCCAAAATAATTAAGATGAGAATTAACCAAGCATATAAACTAAAAGGTCAAAACTGGAAGTACCTTACAGAAAAAATCAAATTACAAAATCCACTAGTTTTAATCTTCGGTAATCGAATGTTATTGGAACAAGAAGAAACTATTGCAGCTATTAAAACAGAATTCCCATACAGTCATTTGGTTTTCGGTTCTACTGCGGGCGAAATAATTGATGCTAATGTATTTGATGATTCGGTTGTTGTAACCGCTATAGATTTTGATAAAAGCAGTTTTGTTGTAAAGACAGCAAATACTTTTGATTATAATAAGGATGCTAATGCTTTAGGAGTCGCGCTTTATAATAAAATGCCAAAAG
>NZ_JAQWTM010000390.1 GCF_029242675.1 Flavobacterium sp. | reverse complement strand
AGTCTTGCCGCTGCAAAGTGGTGCAATTCGCATGTGAGGACTTAGCTGGAGTAAGTGCAAGTCAAATAGAAATGAACGCAAATTTAACGGATTTAGATAGGCAGCGAATTAAATCTGCTTTTCAACCCCTACTCATTCAGTAGATATTGAACTTGTTTTTACAACAGTAAAATAAAATATTTTCTAATTGAATAGGATGATGAGTTTTAGGTGAAGTCAGCTTTATTAAATGAGTAATTTTCAGACTTAATTGTTATATTTGCCCCAATTAATGAGGGAATTGTATTCCAAAGTGCGCTTTGTGATATAAAATAAACCTCGTAATTGCCATAATCACAACCGGTATAAACTTTATTTTTATGAATATTTTTAAATTTTCGAAAAAAGTGTTTTTAATCTTTTTGATTCCATTATTTTTTTCATGTGTACCAAAAAAAGATATTTTGCATTACCAAAATATTGAATCGATGGCGCAGGAGAAAGGAGCTACTTACGAAATAAAAATTCAACCCGATGATTTATTAATCATAAGCGTTTCAGCTGAAGATTCAAAAGTAACGGCACCTTTCAATTTAAATCCTTCAAATGTAATAAGTGGCGGTGCTCAAGCACCTACTAACAAAAGTGCTGTGGATAATTATTTAGTTGATGCGGATGGGTTTATTGATTTTCCGGAATTAGGAAAATTAAAAGTAAGTGGTCTAACGCGATCAGAAGTTTTAGCACTTTTTAAGAAAAAACTTTCGGCCTACATTAAAAATCCAATAATCACCTTACGGATTGAAAATTTTAAGGTAGTAGTTCAAGGAGATGTTAGTGCTCCCGGTGTTTTTCAGGTTAAATCCGATCGTTTCACTCTTATCGAAGCTCTAACCATGGCTGGTGATTTAAAAATTACTTCAAGAAGGGATAATATTTTGGTGATAAGGGAAATAGATGGAGTTAAATCCTATCATCGTGTAGATATACGAAAAGCAGATTTTATTAATTCTCCTTTTTATTACATGGCACAGAATGATGTGGTCTACGTAGAGCCGAAGTACAAAACGATTAGTCCAAATGTAACATTGGTTACCTCTATTGCCTCAATAGGACTAACCTTGCTATCCTTTCTTTTAATACTTACTAGATAATTTATGGAGAATTCAATGTCGAACGAAGAGTTTGAAAAAGATTTTGATTTAAAAGCAGAAATCCAGAAATACAGTATTCATTGGAAATGGTTCTTGCTGGCAATAATTGCTTTTTTATGCGTTGCCTATTACAAAGTGCGGTATGCTGTTCCTGTCTATAATGCCTCTATAAGTATTATAATGAAAGATAATGAAAAAGGAGGGCGCTTGTCAGAGGCTGCAGCTTTTTCTGACTTAGGAATTAGTGATGGTTCTCGAAATGTAGAGGATGAAATTGAAATTATGCGTTCGCGAACACTTTTGGAGGAAGTGGTCAAAAAATTAAAATTTAATATCGCAATTTTCAGCGAAGGTCAAGTTTTAAATCATGAAATGTATGAGGATGCTCCAATTGGTATCACTTTTATAAATCAAGTTGTTGATTTCGATGAAAGGTTCATGTCTTTACAATTTCATGAAAATACTGATGGTACCTTCTCCTTGGCAGACGATAGTGGTACCTCATTACTTCAAAGCTCAGCAAAATGCAAGTATGGTCAGCCAATAAAAACAATTTTGGGTGATTTAATAATGACTAAGAAAACTAGTACTAAACTAGCGGAAGATTTTTTTTTATCCATAGTTGTAAGTCCTATCCGTTCTGTGGCTGCCGGTTTCAAGGCTAGATTGACGATCGCGCCAATAAAGCAAGGAAGTAAAGTTTTGGTTCTAAATGTTTTTGATGAAGT
>NZ_JAQWTM010000363.1 GCF_029242675.1 Flavobacterium sp. | reverse complement strand
TTCCAAACATGAATAATAGGATAGGCTCTTTTACTGTACGCAAAATAGCCTAGAGCATACGACTCTTTGTATTTTTCCATCGTAAAACCTTCAAAACTGGAACCGCTTCTAGCATAATAATCAAAACTATGATTGACTTTGTAATCTTTTCCTGTTTCTTTATCATCTTTGAATTGCTTGTTCCAAAGTATTTTATTACCTGCTATTTTGAAAGCAGGCCCATCTTTTTTACTTTTTCGATAGGTATAAAGAGAAATCTCACCTGAATTTTTATCTATAATTAAAGTGGTGCCATCAATCTCAAAATTTTTATTGAAGTTTAGATAAGTCGTAATCCCCGTAGGGCTCAAAATCATTTGTGCTCCAACTGGTTTGCCTTCGGTTTTAAAACCAAAGGTTACTACCCCATTGTTATCCGTATTTTTATCGAAAGTGATTAAACCTTTTTTAACATCATTTTTCTTTACTTGATTGCCGTAATCAATTTGTGCAAAACCAATTGCAGTAAATAATAAACAAATAAATAGGGTACTCTTTTTCATAGCTTAAAATTTTAAAATTTATAAAAGTGAAAGTAACTTCGGTCATTGAATCTTGAAATAAGGCAATTGCCTAATATTACTTATTTACAATCGCTAGTTAATTGTATTTTAGTCTCTTTACCATCGTTAACAATTAAAGTATACTTAATTGTATCAGAACTGTTTCTATAAATTTTTACTGATGCAATTTGAGTTGTGTAACCATTTACATTTTGCGTCACCCCTAAAGCTTTCCGACGTATAAATACTCCTTTTATGCCATAAGAAATTGTAATTAATTCGACTTGATATTGGTCTTTTGTAACTCCTATGGCTAGCAAATCTCCACCGTTGTATGTGCAAAATTTCCCTATGACATAAGTAGTTCCTTTTATGCCATTTTTATTTAATAGCTCATTTGAAGAAACATTTACATAATCAAAATTATCATAATTCAATTCGTAATAATTGCCAAATGTTTTGAATTGGCTTAAAAAGTATTCAACTTCTACTTTAGATTGTGCCTCAACAGCTTCATTTTTTTCTTCATTTGCTTGAATAGTAGCACCAGATTTGTGTAACAAAAAAGGAGTAATTTCGTTTGTATTTAAATCAACGCTGTAGGATGAAGTATTTTGTACGGCATCATTTAAAGAGAAATAGAAAACAGGATTCAAATTAAAGTCTTGACTAACATACACTTTATTAGATTCTGGAAAATAGTTGAATTTACAGTTAAGATAACTTTTCCTGTCAAAAGCTAATACTTGTAAGTGTTCAACTATATATTTATTAGTTGACAAATCAAGGATTGATAATTCGCGACCATTCAATTTAAAGAAATAATGATTTTGAAAATAACCTTCTTCTTTGAACTCTTTTTCTTCTTTGGTAGCCAAGTTTATCGTTTTCATCTGAGAACCTTTTCTTACAATAATGTTGTCTTGATAACATGCCACAATTAAAGGATTATCAGATGGCATTCCTCCAGTATATTTATATTCAATTTCTTTACCCGTTTCCAAAGAAAAAACTTTGTCATAAACACATAAATATTTATAATTGTCTGAAATAATTATGTTTCTGTTAGTTGCTTTGGTTTTAATTAATTTATTGAATTTTTTAATTTTCAAATCATAAGAATAAAAACCGTACTCGTTGTCTTTAACTAAAATCAGCGAACCTTGAAGCTTCCCAATAACCCTTTTGCCTTCGAGCAAATCTGATGGATTAATGTGCGTCCTTGCGAGGCTTTCATTATAAATAGCTAGGTTTTTTAATCTTAATTTAAAATCACTTTCAGAAAGTACCTCCATCGTTTTACTATCATAATTGATAACATTATTTTCAAAAGAAATATCGTTACTTCCAACTGATATTACATCAATTTCTGGAATATAATTTGAAACATTACTGTTTAGTGAAGCAATTCTTTTAGGTTCTTTTAAAGTAAGTACTTTTTCGTAATCGTTAGCTATTTTATGATGGATTCCGGTTCTTTGGTAAACCTCTAATTGAGAAATAAGATTTTCTTTTAAATTACTTTTAATAGATTCATCTAAATAATAGGCTTGCATATAGTGTGCGTAAAGTCCCTTTTTTCCTGATGTGAGCTGTAATTCATTTCCTTTAGATTCAATCTTTTCAATGTGATGAATAACTTGATCATTGATAGCAAAAAATAATTCATCATCAATTTTATAAACTTGAAGCCTATTGAATCCTTCATGATTAACAAGAGCCGTTTTTAGCCACACATCATCATTTTCTACACTAGTAACATTTTTTGTTCTGAATTTAATAAAGTCTTTATATTCAGATTTTATATTTGCTCCATAGGATATATAGATACCATAAAAACTTTCTATTTCTTTATCAAAACTGAAAATCAAGCCTGCATTTTCTATTCCAGGATCACTTGAATTAGCAACTCGAACTTCAGTTTCTACGAAAAAATCGCGATTCCAATCTGGAGAAAAGGGAATACTAAACTTTATTTTGTTGTTGACAAAATCTTCTTTTATAAAATAGTCTTGTGAAAAAGCAGCAAAACTACTAAAGTAGAGAACAAAAATGAGTTGAAATAGTTTCATTCAAAATCCTTTAAGATTGAATTGTAAAACTACTTTTGAAAAACAAATTTTGAAATAAGGCAATTGCCGTATTTTAGTCTAAAGTAAACTTCAAAGTTACTTTTGTCCCTGGTTGTAATTGTTCAATGATGAAATCAGCATTAATTTCTTTTGCTCTTTTTTTCATGTTTGACAAACCATTTCCTTCTTTAATTTCCTTAGAATCAAAACCAACACCATTGTCTATAATCGTGATTAAAATTTCATTGTCCATCACTTCAAAATCGACAACAACATGAGTAGCTTTGGAATGTTTTATAGCATTATTAAGCGACTCTTGTATGATTCTAAAAACATCTATTCCTTGCAAAGAATTTAGAAAAAGTGACTCGCAACTCTCTGGATAATTAAATTCAAACTGAATCCCCAACAGAGATGTTTTTGCCGTTTCAATAAAGTTGGTTGTTCTTGTTTTCAGATCTTCAAAAGTAATGACTTCTTTATTCATAGCCCAAATGGTATCGCGCAAATCAGTAATCGTGCTGCGCGTGAATGCAGTTATCGAATCGAATTTAATGTATAAAATCTCTTTAGAAAATTCAAAAAATTTCAAATTGTCTAATGACGAAATAATAAAAGTCAATTGCGAACCAATGTTATCGTGCAAATCTTTGGATATAGCCAAACGTTGTTCTTGTAGATTGTTTTGGTTTTCTATTTCAGCTAGAGCACGTTTGAGTTCGCTTTCTTTAATAATTTGACGGTTTTTCAAACGCTGCTGTTTGTATACCAAATAACCAATTAATCCCAACAAAAAAGCCAACCCCAAGGCAGAGACCAAATAGCTATTGCGTTGTTTTATTTTGGCTTCTTTCAACACCAATTCAGAATTCGCTTTAGCTAAAAGCTTTTCTTTTTTTTCTGTTTCAAACTGAATTTGCAGTTCTTCTACTTTATTTTTAATTTGAACATTTTCTGAACTATCTTTTAATGTCTGGAATTTGTCTTTATAAAAGTAGGCGCTTTTATAATCTGGAAATTCTAAATAACAAGCAGCTAGGTTTTCATAACAATATTGTTCTAAATGTTTGTATTTATACTTACTAGCCAATTGGGCACAAATTTTAAAATTTTCTATAGCTTGTGGATACTTTTTTTCAAGCATTAAAATTTCAGCTTTTTGAACGTAACTTACGGTAACTCCATAATTATCAGCAATTTTATTTCGAATCACCATAGAGCTATCTACGTATATTTTAGCAATAGTATAATTTTTATTTTCTGTAAATGTATTGGCAATATTGGCATAACTATACCCAATACCATTGCTGTCCTTTAATTGTTTTTTAATAAAAAGCGACTTTTTTTGATAGTATAAAGCACTATCTATCTTTTTAGACATACTTAAAACAACACCATAATTATCATATATTGGATTTAAGCCTTTTAAATCATTATTTTTTTCTAATAATTTAATGCCTTTTCTCATGTAATAAAGACTATTTTCTAAATTTGATTTTTTTAAATTATAACCCAATCCTCCATATGCTATACCAGCATCGCTAAAGTTTTTACTTTTTTCAAAAATGGTTATGGCTCTTAATATTAACGCTATACTTTCATCTAATTTATTTTGATAAGCTTTCAATTGACCCTGTTTAAAAACTACATCTCCCAGTGATAAACTGTCTTTTAACTTAAATGCTAAATTTTCTGCCTTTCTAAAAAGTTTTTCTGCCTTTTCAACTTCAGCTACAAAATTCCCATAGGGAATTTTTGTAATTGTTTTTAATTGTTGTTTTTCAGGTAATTTAGTCATAGCTTTTTCCAAGCTATCTATATATGTGATTTTAGTTTGAGCAGATACATTTAATACAATGCATGAAATAAATAAAATGATAGATTTTGTACTCATAATTAATTTTTAAAATTCTGATAAACACATCTAAAGATAATAAATCATAAAATACCAAATAAATTAAACGGTCTATATGTGATTAATTACAGAAAAAATAGACAAAATACACTAGGCTTCAAATGAAATTTTAAAAGGATTTGTTGTTTTTAATCTCAAAATACAATTGATGATTTTTATCTATTACTAGATTTAACTCTTTTAAATCTAAATCGTTCTAACCAAAATGTGATTGATTGCTAGATAAAAATTTATATTTCTAACAAGAATTATAGAATTACTCCATACTTTTTATATCACAGTTACTTCTAAAATCAGCGAAAAGCTTACTATCTAATCCATCATATACTCCTATCATAAAAAACCTTTTACAAGAGGTCGCTTCTAAACTCTTCGTGATTTGATAGGATAAATAAATACATATAACTCCTCTTCTGTACTTAAGCATGAAACCCGACCTTTAATAGTATTGGTTAATAAACAACTGCGGTATATAAAGCTTTGGTAGAGTAATTTACGAAATCATTTTCGTGACAATCTAGTTTTTTTCCAAAGTTCTCCAGTAGAATTATACTCATACTTCTACTATTGATATGAATCACCGGATTTTACATGTTCTTTTTTATTGTTTTTTTGGTAAACAAATCAGTAGGTAAATAAATATTCATTTATCTACGCGAATTTTACCAAAATTTGAGTTTAGTTGCGATGCTAAATCACAACTATACTGAGTTTATCTAAAAAATCTTTCCTCGAAAATTTTAGTCAACGATAGCTAACAATACATTAATTTGTATTATATTTTGCCATACTAATGTAATTATCGAAAAAATAGGTAGTCTGAATTTAATAGATATTCGTATTTGCATCAAATTAAGTACCTTTTTTTTTAGTTAGGTATAGTTTTATCATTCAATTTAGATAGCAATATTTAAACTTTGTCAACTTTTTTTTGTCTAAAATACTTAAACCTAATTTTTGGCCTCTCAGTTTAAATAATTGTAGTGCGCAAATCTTTAAATAAAAACAAATAAGATCTTATTATTTTTGCACCAACAATGAAAAAAAATTTAGTGCAAAAAAAAATAGGGCAACTACCCTATTTTTGTATTGTCATAAACAAATAATGTATCTATTTAAATACAGAATCCAGATGATATTTGATGAATTTTTTACCTGCCAAATAGATTCCTTCTGCAAATTTTGTACCATCCGGCTCCAACCATTTTGTAGTTTGGCTATAATTATCTCCACGAATAGACACCACGGGATTAAGTAAAGTAGCGGTCGCTTTTGTCTGAGCAGAATAAGCAACGATTTTTTCTTTTTTAAGCACACCATCAATTTCCAAATCAGATTTAATAGTTCCAATGTATTGAGATTCCGGACTTCCTCCTATTTTTAATTTCCCTCTGGTAAATACAACTTCACTTGATAAACCTACAGCTTGTTGTGATTTATCGAAGAAACTTGTAATTCCTGGCGATTGAGACTTTTCGTCTGAGACAGTAAAACTACTTGCTAACCTGTAGTTTATTAAAAGTTTCACTTTTGCAAATTCACCAATATTCCAATCGGTTCCAACTTCAGAAAAAACATAAACTAAAGACACATCTGCTACTAAGGCGTCATCTAATTCCTTTGATAAGTTTTGAGCGGTTTTATCCATAACCGAAAATTTGGTCGAAAACGCATTTCTGTCTTTATAATAATAAGAATAGCCCGCAGGGATTACTGCGATAATTCCTGTCATATCCGTCTCATTTATTTCAGGACCTGTAGCTTTTTTCCAACCTTTATAAACATCCGTATTTCCTGCAATTTCTGTAGAAATAATTTCGTACCCCCTGCTCTTGAAATCCGTAACAAATTCGTCGTACAATTTATCAGCTTTATTTTGAATATCTTCTTTATTTAATGTAGACAAACCTACCGCAGCTTTGGCTTTGGCTGCATTTTTAATCGACCTTCCAAATCCACCTGCCTTTTTTGTATCTACAGCCTCTTTGTACATTTCAAAGTTGATGGTAAAACTAGAAATATATATTTTCTTTGGACCATCACTAATACTATTTGCTTTATAACCACTGTCTTTTGGTTTAAATTCACCTAACGTTTGGGCTTGGACAAAACAAGTTGAAAATACCAATGCTGCAACTAAGGCTAAATTTTTCTTATTATTCGTTTTCATATTTGGTTTTTTAAAAGTTTAAGTTTATCACTGCAAACTTCCTAAAAAAACAGACTAAAAAAAATAAGGCAATTGCCCTATTTTATCCAATAATTGATAAAAATTAACACTATACCTAGATAAAATATGCACATGAGTTCATTTAAAACTTAAATTCATATCAAACGCACCTCTTAACTTATAAATCTTTTTTCTTTTTTTCTATGATCCGTTTCAAATTACTTCTGTGCTACCATAAAAACAAATACTTTAATCATCGATAGTTATCTTCATTCAACTAATAATCTTTTTCAAATTAATCATAAAATTGTTTGCTCACGAACGTACGACCGCATTGTACGCAGCTTATTGCAACGTTTTATATGTTTTCTAATCAATACTCGCATATTTATTCTTTAAATCCTCAGTCATTGCTATACTTATAAGCATTTTTTGCAAGGATATTTAGGCGCTAGTATACAATCAATAATTTTGCTTGCTGAATCTAGGTATAGCTTCACATAGTTTAAAGCACATACCACATAATTCAAGACTATAATACTATCTCTTATAAGATTGTAGACATGATTTTACTTTACTATCATTTATTAGTCTTTAGATAATTAGCTTATTTGTTGTATACTACACGGTAGATTAGAAAAGTAGCTTGTACAACTAAATTATCATGCAATTTTCACAAAGTAAACAACTATTAGTATCACAATTCATTTTGTCAACTTACCTAAAATAATCTATTTTTAGCTTCGTACTCTTTTTATATTTTTTAGCTTTTAATAACTAGATAAGAATAAGTTTCAAAAATAATTAATGGCACCATCACTACATCCCGACGAACTTATTAATCTAAATAAAGAGCTTATGTTTATTTATAAAATTATAGCATTTGCATGACAAGTTACTGTGTAAATTATAAAGTGATACTCATATTTTTGTTTGAAATTAGGTTTAACATAATTAAAATTTCATGTGTGAATAAAGAGAAGTTATTTTACTGATTTTACTTTGCAAATTTGCTTCAAATTTTTGATGGCTTTCAGATTGTGGGTTAAACGACCGGTGCTGTAATGATCTTTGAATAGTTGCCACCTCTTTCATAGTCTCATTGACCTCGTCAGCAATTGTTGTTTGAACGAATCGTTCCCAAATATAGTCAATTGCAACTGTACTTGGATGCAGCATATCCTCATTATAAAAACGATAATCACGAAGCTCATCCATCATGATTTCATAACTAGGAAAATAAATTAAATTTTGATCCTTACTATCTAAAACGGCCTGCAAAGCACTTATTAAATGCGATTTACCTAATTGATTTTGAACAAAACCGTCTTTACTATGCCGTACAGGAGAAATCGAAAAAATAAAACAAGAGCTAGGATTGATAGATTGAATTAGTCTGATCGTATTTGAGATAGTCTCCTGAATTGTTGCAATTGATAGTAACTCCTTAGTAAATTCTTTTTGTGGTACTTTATGACAATTTGCTACGATTTCATTACTAGCATTGCAGCGATAGACCCAAGCAGTCCCCAAGGTAATAATAATATGGGACGCTTGCATAACATACTCTTTGGTACTATCTACTAATTGATTGATGCACTCTAAAAAAGCAACTTTATCAGTACTAGAAAGATCTGAATGAATTTCAAAACAATGCCAACGTTCATTATAAAAAAAAACGTCCTCGTCCGTAAAATACTTATTTGCAACAACCCGACTTGCTAATTTTTCGATTGAAACAGGGTTGAAGATGATCCCAAATGGATTACAAAAATTTTGAAACTGGAAGTATTGCAACTTAGAAGCCATATTTTCGGCAAAGCAAGAACCCAAAGACACCACTTTAGAATTATAGTCAATTGGATAACTACTTTTAGGAATAGGTATTTGTGTTCGAAATTGCATTACGATAAATAACTATTCATAAAAATAATTAGACTTTAAATAGCCTAAGTGTCCACTTGCATTTTCAGTAATTTGCTCAGTGGGATAACTATCATCATCATACTTGAATGCACTTTTATAAATCTTTGCAGAGGATATTATTTGATCATCAACGCTATTGGTAATACTGTTTTCAACCATAGTTATCAAACTATTATTGATAGAAATAAGCTGGTTTTGGTTTAGCAATTTATCATAACCTAATACATTATGAAAAGGATTTTTCTTGGAGTCATACTCATAGCTTACTTCATTTTTGGACACTATGCCTGGCTCAGTATCATCTAAAATCCTGACGTCCTTACTAAGATTTCCACCCTTAAAAGAAAGAATTCCATGGTATTTTTTTATTTGCTGCTCCTTCTCATCTACTATAAAGTTCTGATAAGCAACCGATCCATCTGAATTATGTATAAAATTAATTATAATTTTATTTGATGATTTTAGGGACATTAATTTGTCATTCTCGTAGGTATATATCGAAGTGATTACCGATTGATTACTTTTTTTGGTAGTAACTACTTTTGTGATTAATCCATTTGTATAAGTGTAATCAATATGTTCTTTACCATTGTCTGTGCTTACTATTTCATTTCCCTTGTATGTAAACACCGTAGTTACCTTACTGCTGTCTTCAGTGGTTTCTACAAGTTTTACTAATAATTTAACTCCTCCATTTTTATCATTGGCACAAGAATAAAAAACAACCAATAGTACCAATAAAAAACCAAGCTTAATTAATTTTTTCATATTCTCATCATTTTAAAATCGAAAATTGGACAATTTACTCAACATATATTGCCAATCAAGGATATGCAAAGTTACAAATTCCATGCCTATTATTTTTAAACTTCTGCTAATTCCTTCTTTATTTCACAAAATCAATTGCTTTCGCAAGTGCTTCTGGAATACCTGCAGCATTTTTCCCTCCTGCTGTTGCAAAGAAAGGCTGCCCACCTCCACCACCTTGGATGAATTTACCAAGTTCACGAACTACTTGACCTGCGTTCCAATTTTTGTCGGCAACTAACTCTTTAGAAATATAGCATGAAAGCATCGGTTTTCCTTCTTCGGCTGTAGCCAAAACTAAAAACACGTTCGTTCCTAAGGTCCCCAATTCATAAGCTAAGTCTTTTGCTCCTTCTGGATTTAAATCAACTTGCTTTGCTAAAAATTGTACGCCATTTATTTCTTGAATTTCTTTGACTAAATCAGCTTTCATATTCTTCGCTTTGTCTTTCAACATCGCTTCTAACTGTTTCTTTAATTTGGCATTATCTTCCTGCAAAGATGTAACTGCCTTTAAAATATCTTGAGGATTTTTTAGAGAAAGTTTTATTTCTGATAGCAACTCCTCTTGATTTACAAAATGCTTTTTAACTGCATCGCCTGTAATCGCTTCGATACGACGGATACCTGCTGCCACAGCTCCTTCAGAGACTATTTTAAAAGACCAAATATCGCCCGTATTATTCACATGGATTCCTCCACATAATTCCATACTATCTCCAAATTTAATAGCACGAACATTGTCACCATATTTTTCACCAAATAAAGCCATAGCGCCTTCGTCTAAAGCTTGCTGTATTGGGATGTTTCTTCTTTCGATTAACGGCAACTGCTCTTGAATTCGAGCATTGACGAAATCCTCTACTTGCTGCAATTCTTCATCCGTTACTTTAGAGAAGTGCGAAAAGTCAAAACGCAAATTAGTAGGATTAACCAAGGATCCTTTTTGCTCAACATGCGGGCCTAAAACAGTACGTAATGCCAGGTGCATTAAATGCGTAGCAGAGTGATTTTTAGAGGACAATCCTCTTAAATCAGTATTGACTTTAGCAATAAAACTAGCATTAACATTTTCGGGTAATTGCTTTGTAAAATGTAAAATCAGATTGTTTTCTTTCTTTGTATCTAAAATTTCGATCGTTTCATTTGCAGAAACTAAAATTCCTTTGTCTCCTACTTGTCCACCTCCTTCAGGATAAAATGGTGTTGCATCTAAAACAATCTGATACAAAACCCCATCCTTTTTAGAGTCGACTTTACGAATACGCGTGATTTTCACTTCGTTTTCTACTTGGTCGTAACCTACGAACTTTTCGGTATTGCCTTCAACCAGAATTTTCCAGTCATCGGTAGAAACCTCTGAAGCGGCTCGAGAACGTGATTTTTGTTCTTGCATGGCTTTATCAAAACCAGCTTCGTCCAAACTAAAACCTCTTTCTCTCAAGATTAAGGCTGTTAAATCGATTGGAAAACCAAAAGTATCGTACAGTTCGAATGCTTTAGGGCCGTTTACTTCTTTACCAGAAGTTTCAGCGATTACTTTGTCTAACAATTGTAATCCTTGATCTAAAGTTCTCAAGAAAGAAGCTTCTTCTTCACGAATTACGTTAGTGACTAATGTTTGTTGTTTTTTAATTTCAGGGAAAAATTCACCCATTTGATCTGCTAAAACAGCTACTAATTCAAAGATAAACGGCTCTTTAGTGTCCAAAAATGTAAAACCGTAACGAATAGCACGACGTAAAATACGACGAATCACATATCCTGCTCCTGTGTTTGAAGGCAATTGTCCGTCAGCAATTGCGAAAGCTACAGCACGAACGTGATCTACAATCACACGGATAGCGATATTCGTTTTGTTTTGAGCTTCTTCACTATCACTCAGAATGACATCGTTAGTCGTGTATTTAAATCCTGTAATTTGCTCTACCTTAGTAATTAGTGGTGTAAAAACATCCGTATCATAATTCGACGTTACATCCTGCATAGCCATACACAAACGCTCAAAACCCATCCCAGTATCAACGTGTTGTGCTGGTAATTTTTCAAGTGAACCATCGGCTTTACGGTTGAACTCCATGAAAACGTTGTTCCAAATTTCAACTACTTGTGGATGATCTGCGTTAACTAGGCTAAAACCCGGTACAGCCGCTCGCTCGGCGTCTGATCGTAAATCGATGTGGATTTCTGAACAAGGTCCGCAAGGTCCTTGGTCGCCCATTTCCCAAAAGTTATCTTTTTTATTTCCAAGAATAATACGGTCTTCGGGAACAAATTGTTTCCAAATATCAAATGCTTCTTGATCAAAAGGCACGTTTTCGGCTTCGTTTCCTTCAAAAACAGAAACGTACAGACGGTTTTTATCTAGCTTCAAAACATCGGTCAAAAACTCCCAAGCCCAAGGAATAGCTTCTTTTTTGAAATAATCACCAAAAGACCAGTTTCCTAACATTTCAAACATGGTATGGTGATAGGTATCAAAACCTACATCTTCTAAATCATTATGTTTTCCGGAAACACGAAGACATTTTTGGGTATCGGTAACACGATTACTTTTAGGAACGGCATTTCCTAAAAAATATTCTTTGAACTGGGCCATCCCTGAGTTGTTAAACATCAAGGTTGGATCATCTTTAAGCACTATTGGTGCCGATGGAACAATAAGGTGCCCTTTGCTTTCAAAGAATTGTAAATACGCTTTTCGAATGTCTTGTGATTTCATTTTTTTTATTTAAACATTTAAAGATTCAAAAATTGAAAGATTATTTAGAATTGAATTTTTCAATCTTTCAATCATTCAATCTTTTAATTTCTATTGCCCCAGATGGTAGTGGAAAGCTTCGAGAATAGGGAATCTATTTTTTCTTGAAGCGGCAGAGCGACCAGAGGAAGCTCCTGCGGGTTCATTAGAAAAAAAAGAGTACCTATCGAGAACTTGAAACGTACAGCTGGATAAGGCCTTAATTATTTTATTGCGAAAAAGGAGTGCTACGAGTGAAACATTTCTTAAATTTGTTCAACTAACCTTTTAACGAGGCACAAAAATAGGGTATTTTAAAACATGGCGAAAGTAAAATATTATTACGATTCTGAAAATCTGGCTTATCGCAAAATCAAGGTTAAAAAAAGAAAGAAATTTGGCTTTGTAATCTTGTTTTTAATAGCCTCAGCGCTCTTTGGGCTTTTGAGTTTTGTAGTACTGTTAAACACTCCCTACTTTGAAACTCCAAAAGACCGACTTTTGGCACGTGAAATCGCCAACCTGAAACTGAATTATGCTGTTTTGGATAGAAAAGTGGAGCAATTGGATGTTGTAATAGAGGCAATTGAGGAGCGCGATAATAATTTATACCGAACCTATTTTAATACGGCGCCCATTCCTGAGGAGGAGCGGAAATCAGGTTTTGCAGATGTGAATCGATATAAGGAATTGGAGGGATATGACAACTCGAAATTGGTCATAACTACAACTAAAAAGGTGGATATATTGACAAAGGAGCTCGCTATACAATCTAAATCGCTGGACGCTATTTTAAAATTAGCCAAAGAAAAAAACAAATTACTGTCAGCCATTCCTGCCATTCAGCCGGTACGAAATGAAAATTTGAAACACATGGCATCTGGTTTTGGATATAGAACTGATCCCTTTACAAAAGCCAGGAAAATGCATGAGGGTATGGACTTTACAGCAAAACAAGGTACTCCCATTTTTGCTACTGGTGACGGTGTAGTTGACGAGGCAAATAATAGAGCATCCGGTTATGGTAATCACATTGTGATTAGGCATGGTTATGGATACGAAACATTATACGCTCATTTAAGTAAATACAATTGCAAGCCAGGACAACGAATTAAACGGGGCGACATTATAGGTTACGTAGGAAGTACCGGGAGATCAGAGGCTCCTCATTTACATTATGAAGTGCATAAAAATGGTAAAGTAGTCAATCCTTTGAATTTTTATTACGGAAATATTTCTGCTGTAGAGTATATCGCAATATCAAAACAAGCCAATCAAGAAAATCAATCATTAGACTAATACTAGTTTATTGAAATTGATTTCAAAATAATAAAATATTTAAAATGCACATTGAACTTTCTAAAGATAAAAGGTATTACAGTATTGGCGAAGTCGCTAAGGCTTTTAATGTGAACGCATCGTTGATTCGGTTTTGGGATAGTGAATTTGATATCCTTAAGCCAAAGAAAAATGCTAAAGGAAACCGAATGTTTACTCCAGAAGATGTAAAAAATCTACAACTTATTTTTCACTTAGTAAAAGAAAGAGGTTTTACACTTGAAGGAGCAAAAACACACTTGAAAGAGGGACAAAAGAAAACCTTAGATAAGTTCGAAATTATCAGCAAGCTCGAAACTATAAAAATGCAATTGCTGAATATTAAAAATGAATTATAACAATCAAACTCAAAACAAATAACAAACATTAAATTAAACAAAATCATGAATTTTAAAAAATTTTTACCTTGGATTATTGTAGCTGTTGTTCTAATAGGAATCTATAGCTGGGTTAAAGGAATCAACAACACCGCTGTTGAACTTAATCAAAACATAGAGCAATCATGGGGAGATGTTCAAACGGCTTACCAAAGACGTAATGACCTTATTGGAAACTTAGTCAATACGGTTAAAGGAGCTGCTGAATTTGAAAAAAGCACACTTACTGCAGTTATTGAAGCGCGTGCTAAAGCAACCCAAGTAACCATTGACCCTACAAACATTACAGCAGACCAACTAGCGCAGTTTAATCAAGCGCAAAGCGGTGTGAGCAGTTCGCTATCTCGCTTATTAGTTTCAGTAGAGCGTTATCCTGATTTAAAAGCAAATGAAAACTTTTTAAAATTACAAGACGAATTAGCAAGTACTGAAAATCAAATTTTAACGGCTAGAACTCGTTTTAATGAAGCGGTAAAACCATACAACACACACATCAAAACATTTCCAAACAGCATCTTTGCAGGAATGTTTGGCTTCCAAGAAAAAGCATACTTTAATGCAGTTGAAGGCGCTGACAAGCCTGTAGAAGTAAAATTCTAACTGACTAGAACACTACACCAACCATTAAGAAACATAGATTATTGAGAATTAATACATCTTGTTTCTTGATGGTTTTGTATTTTAAGAAACATCTCAAAACATAAAAAGAAACTCATGTCTAAAGTAGAAGATTTTTTAACTGCAGCCGAAGAACAGGAAATTGTTGAAGCCATTCGTGTGGCCGAAAAAAATACCTCAGGAGAAATAAGAGTACATCTTGAAAAAACGACCAAACTTGATCCTTTTGATCGCGCGCTGGAAGTTTTTAATGAACTAAAAATGCATGAGACTCAATTAAAAAACGGCGTTTTAATTTATGTTGCTGTCGCAGATAAAACATTTGTAATTTGTGGCGACCAAGGAATTAATGATATTGTTTCCAATGATTTTTGGGATACAACTAAAGATATCATGATTGCCCATTTCAAGAGCGGAAATTTCAAACAAGGCTTGATCGACGGTATTTTAAGAGCTGGCGAAGAGTTAAAAAAATACTTTCCGTGGTCAGAGGATGATACGAATGAATTATCAAATGAAATATCGAAAGGATAATGAAAATAAGTCGAAAGTCGAAAGTCAAAAGTCTTAAAACAAGAGCAACACAGTTTCTGTTTTTTGCCTTACTATTAAATAGCAGTTTCCTTTTTGCCCAATACACAATACCTAAGTTACCTGATTTACAAACATCCGTATATGATTACGCGAACTTATTTAGCGCATCCGAAAAGCAACAACTCGAACAAAAGTTAATTCAATACGCTGATACCACTACTACTCAAATTGTAGTGATTACAATTGAAAGCTTAGAGAATGAAGATGTTAGTCAGTTGGCTACTAAATGGGGACAAACTTGGGGGATTGGAGGAACGGCAAAAGATGACAATGGCGTCATTATCTTAGTCGCAAAAAAGGAAAGAAAAATTGCCATTAATCCAGGTTATGGTCTAGAAGACCGACTAACAGCTGGAATAGGTGGCGAAATCATCCGAAATATAATTATTCCCGAATTCAAAGCTGGAAGTTATTATAACGGTATCAACAAAGGAACAGATGCGCTCTTTGATGTTTTTAAAGGAAAATATAAAGGAGAACGAAAGAAAAATAATGAGGGAAGAGATTTTCCCTTTGTTCCATTACTAATTATTGTGATCGTAATCATTGCTTTAGCCTCTAGAAATAAAGGCGGCGGCGGAAACTCAGGTAATCGCGGCGGCGGTGGCCCAAGCTTACTCGATGTCATTATCCTTAGCAATCTCGGCCGTGGTGGCGGAGGTGGCGGTTTTGGAGGTGGTTCATCAGGAGGAGGCTTTGGTGGAGGAGGCTTCGGAGGTGGATTTGGCGGAGGCGGATTCTCAGGTGGAGGATCTAGCGGTGGCTGGTAAAAACATTAAGAAAGACTGCCTAGCGCAGTCTTTCTTATTTTTGGACAACGAGCAAACAAACGGATCAAACTACTGATTCATACCCGAGGAGGAAGTAAACGACACTATAAAAGGTAACTTTCGAAGAATATCTTGACTTTATGACTAGTTTGTTTATCTTTAATCAACCAATCACAAAAGTCATAAGCCAAACTAACAAATACAATGCTTTCCAACAAAACAAAATACGCCTTAAAAGCACTACTATACTTAGCCGAACAAAAGGAAGGTCATATCGCTAAAACAAGCGAAATTGCGGCGACAGCAATGATTCCTAAAAAGTTTTTAGAACAAATTTTATTAGATCTAAAAAGAGGTCATATTGTAGGCAGTAAGCAAGGAAAAAATGGTGGTTATTACCTTTTAAAACCTGGAAACGACATCACCCTATCCGATATTCATCGCCTCTTTGATGGAGCTATTGCCTTATTGCCTTGTGCTTCCTTAAATTTTTACGAACGTTGTTTAGATTGTACCACGGAATCAGAATGCAGTTTACGCCACGGATTAGTGCTAATTCGAGATGAAACATTAAAAGCTATGAACGGTATAACCATAGCTTCGCTAGTAAAAAAAACATAGTTTGTATTTAACTCTACTATTTAGGTATAATTAGTATATATTTGCTGAAATTTAAAATAAACAATGAACCTAAAAAAAATAGTAGCCTCCCTATTCACCTTGTTTGCAGTAGCAACAGGTTCAGCTCAATCTAATGATGCGCTATTAGAATTATTAGTAAAAAAGGGATTTGTAAATCAAAAGGAGATTGATTCTATTCGGAAAGCAACACAAACCGAAGTTCATTTGACAACAAGTCACAAAACATTTCTTCTAGATTTACAGATAAAAAATCGATTGGAATATCGAAATGGCTATGGAAATATTCCCGATGCAAGTACCGCTCCTGCCGCCTTTGTCAATCAAAGGAGTAGAATAAATTTCTCCTATCAAGATGATTCGAACTTAAATGCTGTTTTTTCAATTCAGGACGCAAGAGTTTGGGGGTCAAAAGACCCTAAAGGTTTAAACGGAACCATTCAATTGTTTGAAGGTTATATTGAACCTTTCTTAACCCACTCACTCTCTATTCGAATTGGGAGGCAGTGCTTAGCCTACGACAACCAGCGTTTGTTTGCTGAAAATGAATGGCGCGTAAATGCAGGTGCACACGATGCCATAAATTTAAGATTTAAATCTAAAAAACTCAATACCGAGTTGGTTGGCGCGTTCAATCAAACTAGTGAAAGGTTTTTTGGAACTGATTTTACTCCTACTGAATTAAGCACTACAGCTGCTAACAGCACACCCTCCACCTGGACTAATTATAAGGCGTTACTGGTTCATTATCTAAAATACCAATACAATGATGTTTTTACTTTGACAACCATAACAGCTTCTGATGCATATCAAGATGCCATCAATAAAGAACAAAATTACTGGCGATTTACCTATGGTGGACGATTGGAATACCAAAAAAAACAGTGGTACCTCACTACCAATACTTATTTCCAATCCGGAAGAAATACTACGGGGAAAACGATAAATGCTTGGTACTTGCAACCAGAGTTGAGATATACCAGCACTAACAAAATTACTATCAAATTAGGAGCTGAAATCTTAAGTGGAGATAACGGAAAAATTGGAGCGATTGATCACAACTTCGTGCCACTGTATGGCGTAGCACATCGCTTTAATGGATCCTTAGATTATTTTACAAGATTCCCAACTGACTTGAATAACGCCGGACTAGTGAATCCATATTTTTATATAAGTAAAACCATAAATTCACATTTAGAAATTAGTTCCAACAACCACTTATTTTATACTCAAAAGAGCTTCGTGACTGCTGCCAATACCACTTTAACTAAATTCATGGGCTACGAGCACGATTTATTAATAACCTATAAACCCAATAGCTACACTGCTATCGAAAGCGGTTTTTCTGTGGCGTTACCATCAAATACGTTAACTGCTATAAAGAAAACAGGAGATGCTAACCGTATACCAACTTGGGCATATGTACAAGTAAAGTTTACACCAACTTTATTCAATTCATCGTTTTAAAGTCAGCAAATTACATGGGGAATTGAGCTTAATATAGCACAAATAAATCTTAAATCGAGTCAATAAGTCGGTATAACCAACTCCTTTTATATCTAAAATTAACTATAATCACACAACTTTATATTTTCATATTTTCGGCAGTATAATTCTAACAGCAAACATGATAACGCAAAGTTAAACTACTTAAATTTGAAACTTGTCTATATAATCTTATATTTGATTGGTCAAAAATTAACCAATCATGAAAAACATCGGCTTAGCAACTCTTCTTATCCTGTTACTCACATTGAATAGTATAAATGGTTATTCCCAATTTAGCGGCTGGAAACAAAAAGTCTTAGAAGCAGGAGCTTCTCTGGGTTCTCAAAAACTAGGTCTAACAGAAATACTTAAAAAGCCCGCAGCAATTACAACTTCATTTGAAGATGTCAATCAAACAGGTGCCAAATTTCCGAACGATATTATCGTGAAGAATATACAACATTTGTATTTATTACCTAAAGCGAGCACTGGTGGCTTTATTTTATGTGAAGGGTTTTATGAGATGACCGCCAAGAGTTATTGTCTAAAAGCAGGAACCTATGCACCCTCCAAAGGTGATGGGTATATGTATGCTCCAACTCTTGGTCCACAAAAAGATATTGTCATTGCAATTCTAAAAAGTGCCGAAAAACATCCCGAAATTAAACAAAATGACATTCAAGTCCTGCTGTGGACCATAATTGCACGAGCACGATTTGCTGATTACAGCGGACAAGTTAAACTAACTGCTATTGCATTGCTTACACCAATCGAACTAACAAAGCTCGAAGGAGGAATGCTAGGCGTATTACCAAAAAGTGTAATGGATCAGGCCAAATCTAAATTACCTGACGCGCTGCAAGACGCATTTGAAGCCGAAAACAACATCCGTAAAATGGTAGCTTCAGGCAACTCTAGTTTTGCCGAAATGGAAAAGTATGCGATCATTGCTGGTATGGCACCAGCCCGTGCTGATGTCCCAAGCGGCATTTGGACACTACATCCTAATGGATACTACATTCGGTATTTTCCCTATGGTTATGCTACAACCCAAGTACAAATCTATGTCCCTACAGGACTCATTACAGCTGCTAAACCCGTGATTTATGATGCAACTAATGACATCGCTTGTCCTGCAAATACCGGCTCGCAACGTTTAGCACAAACAAATGAACCATTAAAACCTGATTACACCATCAAATTAAAAATCAATTGTAAGTAACCGATACTTTAAAACAAAAAAAAATCCCGATTTGAATCGGGATTTTTTGTTTTTATTTCTCTCTTATATAAATATCAATTGGCACTCCTGCGAAATCCCAATTGTCTCTAATTTTATTTTCAAGGTAACGCTTGTACGGCTCCTTTACATATTGTGGCATATTAGCAAAAAATACAAATTGCGGAGTTTGCGTTGGCAACTGCATACAATATTTAATTTTCACATATTTCCCTTTAGTTGCAGGCGGCGGATACGCTTCAATTACCTTCAACATGTACTCGTTGAATTTTGAAGTAGCAATACGTTGTTGTCTATTTTCATACACTTTTACCGTAGCTTCAAGTGCTTTTAATAAACGTTGTTTTGTTAAGGCAGACACAAAAAGAATAGGCACATCGGTAAAAGGCATTAATTCTTGTTTGATTCTTTCCTCGTAATCTCTAGTTGACATCGTTTCTTTTTCAACTAAATCCCATTTGTTCACCAAGATCACTACACCTTTTCGGTTTTTCTCAGCCAACCAAAAAATACTTTGATCCTGACCTTCAAATCCACGAGTTGCATCTATAATTAAAATACAAACATCAGCATGCTCAATTGCACGAACCGAACGCATTACGGAGTAAAACTCTAAATCTTCCTTTACCTTAGCCTTACGACGGATTCCCGCTGTATCTACTAAGTTAAATTCAAAACCAAAACGGTCAAATTTAGTATCGATAGAATCACGAGTTGTACCCGCAATATCAGTAACTATATAACGATCTTTACCAATTAAGGCATTGATAAAACTTGATTTTCCAGCATTAGGACGTCCTACAACAGCAAAACGAGGTAAGTCAGAGGTTTCTTCAACTTCTGGTTTCTCTGGGAAAGCAATGATTAAAGCATCCAATAAATCACCAGTTCCACTTCCTGAAATACTTGCAAATGTATAATACTCACCTAAACCTAGGTTGTAAAATTCCACAGCATCCTTCTCACGCATGGCGTTATCCACCTTATTCACCGCTAGTAATACAGGCTTTGTTACTTTACGCAACAACTTAGCTACTGCGTCATCCATAGGAGTAATCCCTTCCTCTACATCAACCACAAAAATGATGACATCAGCCTCATCAATTGCCAATTCTACCTGCTTACGGATTTCTCCCTCAAAAACGTCATCTGATCCACGAACGTATCCTCCCGTGTCAATAACCGAAAATTCTTTTCCGTTCCACTCGCTTTTACCGTAGTTTCTATCTCGAGTAACTCCCGAAACCGAATCTACAATAGCTTCTCTTCTTTGTATCAGCCTATTGAAAAGGGTTGATTTCCCCACATTAGGTCTTCCTACTATCGCAACAATGTTGTTCATAATTCTAA
>NZ_JAQWTM010000348.1 GCF_029242675.1 Flavobacterium sp. | reverse complement strand
CCATGAATTCTTTGATCTTTTGTTCTTCCCAATCCTGAGAAAAAAAAGGCATATAATTAAACACCTTCAAACCATGAATTACAACTCCAATTCCCCATCCAAACAGCGGCCAATAAAACCATAAATGATTAGGTGATGTCCATAAATTTAGTGCTAAAAGCCCTAGATTTACCAAAATATAAGATGCTAAATTACCATAAAATCCCTTTATTTCCTCAACTCTTTTTTTAGCATTATAAAATCGTTGTTCGTCTTGATACGTATTTTCCATGATTATTTCCATTTATTATTAGTTGAATTTTTTTCTAAAATTTCTTTTATTTTTCGTTCCTCCCAATTGGAGCTATACCCAAAAACTTGTAGCGCATGCATCGTCAAACCAAATCCCCATCCTATAGCCGAAAACCAAAACCAGTGAAAGTGAGGCGAAAATTTTAGGTTTATAAAAATTAAGAACGGTATCACGCAACAATAAGAAATTAAGTTTCCATAAAATCCTTTTAGTTCTTCTACTCTTTTCTTCGCTTTAAAATAAGCGTTGTTTTCATTGTAATTTGATGTTGTTTCCATAACAGTAGTTTGTTTAGTTAAAATAGGTATTTTGACCGTAAATGTTTTTTCATTTTGTTCTATCATCACTTTTCGTCGCGTGATTATCGCATAGCGATTAATAATATTTTGTAATCCTACCCCTTGCCTATCCTGCAGGACTTCCTTTTTTTGAAAGTCGTTTTGAATGACTAAAAATCCGTTTTCGATATAAATCCGAATTTGTAATGGTTTTTGAGCACTGATTACATTGTGTTTTACTGCATTTTCTAATAAAAGCTGTAAGGACAGCGGCACTACTTTGGCTTCAGGATCAGGATTCACTACTTGCAACTCATAATCCAAGCTGTCTTCAAAACGCATTTTTAATAGATTCATATACGTTTTGGCGAAAGCCAATTCTTCCTCAATCGAGACTAGCTCTTTGTCTTTTTGTTCCAAAACGTAGCGATATACCTTTGACAATGAGGTGGTGAACCGTTGTGCATTATCTGGGTTTTCTTCTATGAGAGAACTTAATACATTCAGGCTATTGAATAAAAAATGAGGATCAATTTGGTTTTTTAAGCTCTCGAATTTGGCATTTGCAGTCCCTGCAATTATTTTCTGCTCTTTTATCCTGTTCTCGTTATAGGCTTTGTAAAACGAAATTGCATAAATCGATAGCGTAACAAAAAAGGTAATTATTATTGCGGGTAGGTAATTGATTGGTCGCTCCGTGGCTAAGAATTCTTCAAAAGATCTTTTGTTGTAAAGCACTTCCTCAAAAACGTGCATTAAAAAAATAACTGCTAATGAAACAATAAAAGAACCTATGAAACCAACTATTATCCTTCTAATTGAAAATCGATCGACAAAGTAAGCGTCTAATTTGATGAAGAGATAATAATTTACACCGTATAACGAGAAGGTATACAAAGCGGTGAAAACAAAATTGACTAGTAATTTTTGACCAATTTGAATTTCACTTCCCATCATTAGGTTGATCAGTTGAATAATTACAAAAATGATAAGCGTTAATTTTATCGCTCTACTTAGCTCTTTATTTTTGGTATACATTATTGCAATTTTATTTTATATGTTACTTTAAGAACACTATATTTTACAATGCTCCTTATTTACATTTAGCTTGTGCTGCCAATGCTCGATCTAATCCCCAAGTTGGTGAAAAAGCCGTTTCGGGTTTAAAAGTAGCAAAAAGTCCAATAGCTTTTTCTATCTGGGCACACATCGGTTTCGTGTCGGTTCCCCAAAACTGCGCTGCTCCAATTTCAAACTCAGCCTTTCCAAAAACAACTCTAGGATTGTTTGGTGCTATTGCTTCTGCTTGACCGTATAGCTCCATTACTGCTCCCGACAGTTTTTGTCCGTAAGTCATAGGATCAAAACTAATCCAAGCGGTATTGATCATGGCTTGCATTACATAAAGCTCGGCGTTAGTTTCATCTTTAGCTAATTCTAAACTCAATGCGTTTTGTGCTTTGGTTAGTAATAAGTTGATTTTTTCTTTATCCTTTGTACCAAAAGCAGTTGTTGTGTTTACCAAAGCTACATAATAATTTGGTAACCATTTGGTAGGTTCAGCAGCAGCTATTCTTTCGAATAAGTCGGAAGCTTCAGTACTTTTACCTTCTTTCCAAAGTCCGAATGCTTTGCCCATTCCTTGTTCGTATTGTCCTGGAGTTGCTGGAGCAATAGCTTGTTGGCCTTGAGCCGAAATAAAAGTGATCATAAATACGGTGAATGCAGTGATTAATTTTGTCATGATTTCTTGGTTTAAAATTGATTAATTATTTTTTGATGATTGAAACGTTATTTATTTATAGTTCAAAAGTAATCCCGTTATAGCTCTAAATAAATTTAATAGTACTGAACTGTCGGTTTTCGAGGATGAATTGCTTAGTTAGTCAATAATTGCAAAGTCGAAGGTCATAAAGCCAGCACTATCACTTTACAAACTTTAAGACTTTTAAACTTGAGACTTATTATAAGTTTTTCAACTGATTGTCTTTTTTATCTTTACTTATTGTCCAAAAGAAACCAACAAAAAAGAAACGATAAGCAGTTGGGATTATCTCTTTACGATTGTAAAAACCATTACTATCCGGATTTCGAGCATAATCGTACCCAAAAACATTTTGAGTTCCTAATATATTCGATACCGAGAAATATAAAATCTTTTGCTGACTGATTAAGTAGGCCCAATTAAAACTTAGGTTGTTGTACCCCTTAGTTTTTCCGTTCATAAATTGGGTTTCGTTTGGGTTATTGTAGGGACGACCTGAGCTAAAGGAATTCGTAAAACCAATTTGAGAACGCCAATCAGTAATGAAATATTTGGTAACCAATGACAAAGAATGATCTGCTACAAAGCTAGGTGTGGCTGCCGTTGGGAAATTCCTGTACTCTCTTTTGGTATCGATATACGAATAGGAAAGCCAATATTCTAAATTCTTTATGGACTTTCCATCTCGCCAAAACAAATCCAATCCCTTGGCATAGCCCGATCCATTATTTGTAAACACGGAGTTGAAAGCAATCGAAGGTGTATCGTATGTAACCAAATTAGCATAGGCTTTACAATAGGTTTCGGCTCTAAAAGTTTGACTGTCCTTACTGTATTGAAAATTAAGAATATAATGTGACGCTCGCTCACTTTCGAACTGATGCCATTTTGAATATTTGATATAATCTACGCTTGGACTTTGCGAAAAATCTCCGTAAGCTAGCGAAAACTGACTGTTTTTTGACACTTTATACGCCATCGAAATTCTTGGCGCTATAGCCGTTTCATCAAGCAAGTTATTATATGAAGCTCGTAAACCGACTTTAGCAGCTACTTTTTTCGAAAACAGAATATCTGCCTCCGTAAAAACCGCACCAATAGCGGAATTATATCCCGTATTAGCTGCTGTACCTGAATTAGGTTTGAAATTTTCGTCGAATTTAGTGATAAAATAATCAGTTCCAAAAGACAGTTTAAAATAATTAGAAAAGTTCTTTTTTAGTTTTAGTTTTAAATGCGCCGCATTTTCATAGTTTACTACATTATCTAAATCAAGCCCTATTTGGTTCTTACTGTAACCGTAACTTAAACCCGTCACCACTTGCCAACCGGTTCCAAAACGCCCATTGTATGACGTATTGAAATAAAAGTTGTCATTGTTGATTCCAACTCTTATTTTGTTAGGTGTATTTATGTTGTCTTGATTGATATCTAATTTTGAAGAATCAAAAGCAGCGTAAACTTTTAAGATTCCGTTATTGAAATTATACCGATAAACCGATTCACCTGATAAAGACTGAAAGGGCTTGTTCCAGTCCACATTTTGAGGAATAACGGCTTGATAGGGCGCTAAGTTTATATATGAAGCATTGATACTGAGCGAGCTTTTATTCCATTTTTGGGTATTTCCTAGACCTAAACCTACAGTCATTAATGAGATTTCGGTTTTATTTTGATCCGGATTATCCTCGGTATTCAAGAGTAGTACACTAGAAAGTGCTTCACCATATTCAGCGGAGTAGCCTCCCGTTGAAAAAGCGATTCCACTGAATAAAAAGGGAGAAAAACGCCCTCGCGTAGGCACATTGCCAATTGTCGCATTATACGGTTGCGCTACTCTGATGCCGTCGACAAATGTCTGGGTTTCATTAGCCTCGCCACCGCGCACAAAAAGGCGTCCGTCCTCACCTACACTTTGGGTTCCAGGTAAGGTTTGCAGCGCGGCAATAATGTTGCCTGCTGAACCTGCAGTTGTAACAATATCTAATGGTTTTAAAACAGCTACTCGTGCTTTATCGCCGGTTTCCATGGTTCCTGCAGAGATAACAACGGCATCGAGCGTATTGCTACTTTCTCTTAAAACAATCGTTTGGTTTTTAAAATCTGTAACATTGACGACTGTTCTTGTGGTTTCATATACTAAAAAGCTTGCCACCAATGTTTGCTGTCCAATTGCCGTGGTTGTAAATAAAAATTGTCCGTTTTCATCAGTAGTTGCTCCATCGTAAGTACCGTCAATGTAGATGTTGGCGCCTGCGATAGGTTTTCCTTTTTTGTCGACTGTTTTTCCTGAAAGGGTCGATTGGGCAAAAACCGCTGAAGCAAAAAGTAAAATGGTAAAGGTAAAAAGTGATTTCATTTGGTTTGATTTTGATAGTCCAAAAGTAATAGCAAACCAACTCTCCTGAAATTTAATGAAACTGAACTGTTGAATTAAGAGGATGAGTTGTTGCACTTTTAATTTTAGATTATATTTACAACGAATCGTGCTAGTTTACTGCCTTCGTTTGCATGAGGGATAGTAGTGGAAATCTTTTTATGAGGCTTGTAGCCGAAAAAAAGATTGAAACGGATAGCGCGACCGACCCCGATGGTTATCGGGGTTGCGGAGGGCATGCCCAAAATAAAATTAGAAAATGAAGACTGAAAAAAATAAAATGATTGCCGGAGAATACTACAATTCAGGAGATGCGACATTACTAAAAGACCGCCGCCGTGCCAAGAATTTATTGCACCGATTGAATGTGACGGAGTATCGAATTACGAAAAAAGCAAGAGAAATCATAGCCGAATTGATTGCAAACGCGGGCTCTAATTTGTACATCGAACCGCCATTTCATTGTGATTACGGCTACAATATCGTTTGTGGAGACAATGTGTATTTTAATGTAAACTGTGTTGTCCTGGACTCTGCTCCGGTTACGATAGGCTCAAACGTGTTTTTTGCGCCAAATGTGCAGTTGTACACGGCTACACATCCGCTGGAGGCTGATTTGCGACGAACGCTCGAAAATGCACTACCAATAACGATAGGCGATGATTGCTGGATAGGTGGCAATACGGTGCTGTGTCCCGGAGTTACGATAGGAAAAGGATCAGTGATAGGTGCTGGCTCAGTGGTAACAAAGGATATTCCTGAAAACGTGCTTGCTGTGGGCAATCCTGCAAAAGTGATTCGGAAATTGAATAATTAATACACCTGTAAACTAAAATGTACTATATTTGGCAGTAAAAGTTCCACTTAAATAAAAGATAATGAAAAAGCTTAAAGTACTCTTAATTTTGGCATTAGTTGTAATGGCTAATTCGGTTTCGGCACAATCTACATTTGATAAATGGCCCGCAATAAAAGAATTTCATGATGTAATATCAGCCACTTTTCATCCTGCTGAGGAAGGAAATTTAGCTCCTATAAAAGCACGATCAGAAGAAATGATGACCAAAGCTGCTGCTTTATTAACCGCTCCTAAGCCTGCAGAATTTAAAACTAGAGCAATCGTAGAAGCTAGCGAAAAATTAAAATTACAAAGTATTGGTTTGAATGCTCTAATTATGGGTAATGGATCTAATGACAGCATTGTGAAAGAACTAACTGAAATGCATGATGTGTTTCATGAAATAGTAGGACTTTGTTCAGAGTCAAAAAAATAATTAAGTAGCCTAATCAATTGATTAGGCTTTTTTGATGCTTTATGTTGCCAAATAATCATTCATAAATCACTATTATTTCGTTTAAAAAAAGCGATGAGATTCAAGTTGGTAAGATTAGCCATTGACTGTTCGAAAAGAATTTTTAAGAGAAAATCTTATCAACAAAACACATTTCCAAAAGTAAAATCTAAAATTAAATTTTACCTTTGACCTCTCATTAAAAACAAAGATTATGGTTTACAAATTCAGAGTTATTCTAGATGCCGAAGAAGATATTTTTAGAGATATCGCGATACTTGCTGAAGACACTTTAGAAGATTTACACAATGCGATCTTCAATTCATTTGGATTTGATGGTATGGAAGTGGCCTCTTTTTACACTTGTGATGAAACTTGGAATCAGGAAGATGAAATTTCGCTTTTTGACACCGGAGATGTTCTAGGTGAACAAAAAATCATGAGCGACTATAAACTAGCTGATATTTTAGACGACGAGAATACTAAAATTATCTACGTTTATGATTTTATCAATATGTGGACATTTCTAGTAGAACTTGCTGCCATTGAGGAGGAAGAACCAGGGAATTTTTATCCTGAAACTTTGTTTTCACATGGTGAAATGCCAGATGAAGCCATGGAAAAAAACTTTGAAGCTGATAATGCCGATGACTATGCTAACGACTATGAAGATGGATTAGATGAAGATGATCTAGACATGTTCGAAGGCGACGATAGTTTTGAAGATTATGGGTTTGAGGAGAATTGGAATTAGACTTAGTACAGTTTCAAAGCTACAGAGCTGCAAAGTCACAAAGTAGATAAGAATATATGGGAACCTTCAGAGACTTATTAATTTGGCAGAAAGCAATGTTAGTTGTAACTGATATTTATGCTATAACGAATAATTTCCCTAAATCTGAAATCTATTCTCTCACGTCGCAGTTGAGACGAAGTGCAATTTCAATTCCAAGCAACATAGCCGAAGGTTATGGTCGACATGGAAGCAAAGATTATTTAAAATTTTTGAATATAGCTATTGCGTCGTTATTTGAAATGCAAACGCAAATTGAAATTGCATACAATTTAAAATATATAGACCAAACACAATTTAACAAATTATACGAAGACAGTAGGGAAATTGAAAGAATGATAAGTGCTTTTTCGCGGAAAATAAAAACAACTTTATAATTGAATTTATTCTGCAAAGCGAAACAACTTTGAAACTCTGGAACTCTGATACTTTTAAACTTTGAAACTAAAAAACAAATGATCAACCTATTTAACACGCACATCGAGACGCTTTCTATCCACAGAGTGGGAAACAAAAGCCGTAACGAAGCTCTTTTTTTATCAGAACAAGCTTTTAGTCTTAATGACGAAATTGTTCCGTTGATGAAGGAATTTTTCTTGAAACCTTTTAGAGAGAAAGAAGAAAACTACTATCAGTTTGCTCATGAAGTCGATTTAGACTACAACGATATGTTTAAATATGCAACAGAAATTTTTGATAATCCATCTGCTTTGCATGAAACGTCAAAAAAAATCACGAAGCATTTGTTTGAGCAATCAAACCATCCACATATCAAAAACGGAGAAGTTTATGTTACTTATTTGACTAATGTAAACATTGATAATAATCCAGTAGACGCTATCGGAATTTTTAAAAGTGAGTTACAAGCCGACTTTTTACAGTTTGAAGAAAAAGGAACACACCTAGAAATGATTTTACAACAAGGGGTAAACTTGAGTAAATTAGACAAAGGGTGTATCATTTTTAATCACAAAAAAGAGGAAGGGTATAAAATCCTAACCGTTGACAGTAACCGTTATGATGCTCGTTATTGGTTGGAGCACTTTTTATCAGTAGATGCTTTTGAGGATGAAAATTTTATCACTAAAAAGTATTTAAAATTTTGTCAAAACTTTGCCAAAGACGTTGTTTTCCCTGCTGAAGACAAGAAAGAAGAGGTAATGTTTATGAACCGATCTGTAAATTATTTTGCAAAGAACGATCAATTCGAAGAAACTAACTTTTTGAATGAAGTCTTAGACAATCCAGATTTGATTCCGGAGTTTAAAAACTATAAAGTCGATAAAGGTGAGAAATACAGTATCGAAGATGTAACATCATTTCCTATTGCAAACGCAGCCGTATCTGATGCGCGCAAGTCTATTAAAAATGTAATCAACTTGGATACCAATATTCAGATTAAGATGGATTTTATCAATCCTGAAAGTGCTGAAAAATATGTAGAAAAAGGCTGGGACGAGGAAAAACAAATGTATTATTACCTAGTTTATTTCAATAAAGAACAAAAATCATAAATTTAATCAGTGAAACTACTTTTTACTAGATAAACAGCAATCTCCAATTATGAAATTAATTGGAGATTTTTTTTATAATTATATTGGGACTGCATCACAGGTTTATTTGTAAATTTGTTCCATAACTACGCTACATGAACATCAAAATTTTTAAGGAAAGTCCATTTAAAACCCTAATTTCATTTCATAAACTCATCGAGTCACTAGAAGAAACGGCAGCGTCTGATGTTGATTACAAGGCGAATTATGCTCAATCAATACTAGATGAAATAGAGACCATTCCAGAATTTAAAACAGGTATAGAGCAGTTTTCTACAATTGAAAAAAACAAGGAGATCATACAAAATTTACTGGCAGAATTATTTCCAAAAGCTTTAACGCACAATGAAATAAAAGCGGTCACCATTCCTTTTCAAAATCTAACCTTTAATTTCACAGAGCGGTTCAAAACAATATTGAGAGATGCAGGTGATTCGTTCGACATGACTATTAGAGATTTTAGTGACGATGAATTTTACATAATGAGTTGTATCTTAATTTTGAATAGCTATTACAAGCAAAATTTTGACATCAGCAGACCTTTGTTTTATGACATTCCAGATTCAGACGGAATTCATAAACATTATCGCATTTTATACAATGTAGATTTTATCGAAATAATGCCCACCAATAAAGCAATTTCTCTTACTCAAGAAGACATTAATTTATTGATGGATAATTATGGTACTATTGCCATCTGGAAGGAGAAATTCCCCAAAGACAGTTGGATTCTAAAAGGATTTGGAATAGTTACCTTATTTAATGCTACAATTGAAAGTGCTGTTTCTCACTTAAAAAGCAGCCTTTTAAAGTCAGAGCAAAAGCAAAATGAGCTCGATACTAACATCCAAGATATCTTTAGGTCTATTTTTAAAATACCGGACTTGAGGGTGGGTCTAATGATATACAATCAAGAAGAAAGCACCTTCACTAGACCACCTTTTAATGATGACACTGTAGAAAGCTTTATACTTTCGGATAACAAAAAAATTGATTGTGAGGACTCCGTTTTTGGATGTTCCTTGAAAAATATTTTAGATTCTAAAAAACCATTTAGCATTTCGAATGTATCAAATTTTGGTACCACCCCTGGAAATCGAGAGTTCGCTTTACATTTGTTGTCACAAAACATTCAGAGTTGTATTCTAGCTCCTGTGGTGAAAGGAAATAGACTATTAGGAATAATGGAATTAGTTTCATCTGAAATAGGGAATCTAAATTCACTCAACGCAAATAACCTAGACTTAATACTTCCTTACATTGTTGATACTCTGGAACGATACAACAACGATTTAGAAAATCAACTTGAAGCCATAATTCAAAGGGAATACACGGCAATTCATTCCAGTGTATATTGGAAATTTAAGAAAGAGGTTCAAAAGTATTTTCAAAACATATCCTTCAACAAAGAATATGTATTCAAGGAAATTGTCTTTAAGGAGGTCTATCCACTTTATGGACAAATCGATATCAAAAGTTCTTCATTCCATCGCAATCAAACAGTAAAAGAAGATTTAAGACTCCAATTACACTCTTTATTAGCTATTTTTGATACTTTAAAGGGAACTAAAAATCTACCTATTTTAGAACAACGAAAATTTGAAATGAAAGCTTTCGTTACTGAATTAGAGGGGGAATTAAAAACGGATACGGAACAGCAAATTCAAAATTATATCAAGAAGGACATCCATCCAATAATTACTAAAGCTATAGTTGCGACTGGTTCTCAAGAGGAGATAAAAAAATACTTTTCACACATCGATCCTAAGTCTGGCTTGTATTATGAATCTAGAAAAAAGTTCGATGAAGCCATGTCAATTATTAATAAAAAGATGGCTTCTATTATTGATAAAGCACAATTGGAAGCACAAAACATTTTTCCACATTACTTTGAAAGATTCAAAACGGATGGTGTAGAACACAATTTATACATTGGAGCAGCGATAGCTCCTGATCAGCAATTTGATAAAATTTATTTAAGCAACTTAAGACTTTGGCAATTACAAACTTTATGCAAAATGGAATTAGAACATCATAGGTATAAATCGGTATTGCCATATGAACTAGAGGTAACCTCATTAATTCTTGTATTCAGCTCACCTATCTCAATCCGATTTAGAATGGATGAGAAAAGATTTGATGTTGACGGAACTTATAATGCTAGATATGAAGTTGTGAAGAAAAGAATTGACAAAGCTAACATAAAAGATACTGAAGAAAGAATCACACAACAGGAAAAAATAACCATCGTTTACTCTCATAAAGAGGAGGAGAGAGAATATTTAAAATATATTAAATTCTTACAATTTAAAAATATTTTAGAACCTACCATTGAACAATTTGATGTTGAGGAATTACAAGGAGTCTCTGGCCTAAAGGGCATTAGAATTAAAGTAGTGAATACCATTTCTAAAAACCCCGATAAGCAATATACTTATGATGAATTACTTGAAGAACTGGACTAAGCACTAGCCCAGTTAAAGGCTATAACAAAGGCAATAAAAGATATTATTAATCCGATCATAAATATGTTATAGGTTATTCGTAACAACCTATACTTTTTTTCCAGAACAAGCCCAAGAAAATATAAGTCTTTAATTAAAGAGTTATACAAATATTCTCTATCATTCATCATCTCATTAACTGCCCATTCATACTCTTGTAAAGGCATTTTATAGAAATTACCAAAAAACAATAAGTTCACTTTTTTCTCGGCTATGTCTTGTCTTGTAAATGTACCACTTGTTACTTTAGGTCGAGTTGATAAAATTGCGAAAACAATAGATACTACGCTGAAAAGAAGCATTATAAAAGTGGGATAAACCAAATGCTCGTTGCGTATGCTATCCAATTTTGGTATTAAAGAGGACAAAGCAATTGAAATTATAATTGCATTTACAGACAATAAAATATTAGCCTTACTATCAGCAATACCACTCAATCGAGTATGATTGTTTAGTGTTATCCTGAATAAAGTATCAATCCCTCTATCTGGTTTTTTATCCTTTATCTTCTTTTTATTTTTTAAAACCACATTCTTTTCTTTACTCTTGGTCCCCAACTTTTTTATAATATCTTCTATTAAAACTATATTATTTTTCTTAGGACCTGTCCAATTATCCTTGGCAAAAGCCGTATGATAGACATGATTTTTGGAAAGCATTTTCAAATTCTCTTTCGCCCATTTTTTATCTGAGAACGTTTTACCCTGCGTTTTTTCCCATTCTTTTCTTAATAACTCACACCTTAACAGGTAATTATCAGTTGAAAAATGATAATAATCGGCATCCCGAATTATTTCCTCTAATATATTTTTAGGTGTACTATTATATCTTGTAACATCTATTAAAGAACATACCTTTTTAATATAGTCCTTTGAAACGTCCTGGTCCTTTAAAAATTTTTTTGCAATTGAAATGCTTAAGTCCTCATGATTAGTGCTTCCATGAATATAACCGCAATCATGAAACCAAGCTGCAATTTGAACTATCTCACTATCAATTTTATCGATATTTTCGTTTTCAGCAAGCACTTTCGCTGCGTTTACAACATCTAAAGTGTGGTTGAAATTATGATACGTAAATAGCTCAGAAAGATTATCTTTGAGCAAATTGTATATAAACTGTTCAGCTTGTTCGATTATATTCATATTAATAAATTTATACTTCTAAATTATGAAATTGTTTTATGATTACTCTTTTTTAAAAAAATATCTATTTAAATATACCCTTTTAGTTTTAACATTATTCTTTATACAAAGTTGCGCTACTTATCGTCCTAAATATGGGAGTAAAATAGCTGCACCTAAATCCGCTAATGATATTGATACTTCTAAAGTTTCACATACTTTTTACCTGATTGGTGATGCTGGTTATGCAGATGAAACCGCTACAAAAAGCACTTTGAAAAATATTGATGACAAACTAAAAACATCAGATAAAAATGCTACACTGTTATTTTTAGGTGACAACATCTATCCCAACGGAATGCCTGACAAAGAAAACAAAAAAGGTTATAAGTCAGCAGAAAATAAATTATTAAATCAGTTAAAACTTTCACAAGGTTTTAAAGGAAATACAATATTCATTCCTGGAAATCATGATTGGTATAGCGGAATCAAAGGCTTGGAGAATCAAGAAAAATTTGTAACCGACTATTTAAAAGATAAAAACTCTTTTTCTCCTCGTAATGGTTGCCCTATTGAAGAGCATGACATTAACGATAAAGTCTTACTTATTACCATTGACAGCCAATGGTTTTTATTAGATTGGGATAAAGAACCGACCATTAATGAAAATTGCGATATCAAAAACAGGGAAGCTTTTTTTGAAGAATTAGAAAGTATTTTGAGTAAGAATGAAGATAAAACGATACTTCTAGCTATTCACCATCCACTGATTAGTAATGGAACGCATGGCAATCAATTTTCTTTAATGAAGCAATTATTTCCTTTCCAACAAAAAATCCCTTTACCTATTATAGGGTCCCTCATCAACCTTGTTCGAAAAACCTCAGGATTTAGTCCTCAAGACATTCAAAACAAGCAATACACCTTATTGACTAAGCGTATTAAAACAATACTACAAGATAAGGAAAATGTTATTGTTGTTTCCGGACATGATCACAATTTGCAATATATCGACAAAGACAATATCAAACAAATCATTAGCGGTGCTGGTTCAAAATCAGAAGTTGCTAGAGCTGTATTTCCCTATGATTTTTCGTATGGAGGAAATGGATATGCTATTTTAAAAGTTTATAAAAAAGGAGATGTAAAAGTTTCCTATTTTGCTAATGATGATAAAGATGATAAATTATTATTCGAAAAAACAGTAGTAAAGGTCGTAGATAAAAAAATTAAAGAGTATCCAAGTTCTTTTCCAGCTACGACAACAGCCTCCATCTATGATAAAGAGCTGACCAAAAAAAGTTGGTTTTACCGCTTGTTTTTTGGAAAACATTATAGAAAATATTACAGCATGCCTGTGGTCGCAAAAACGGTTACCATTGATACCTTAATGGGCGGAATGGTTCCTAAAAGAGCAGGTGGCGGACATCAAACTAGATCATTGCAGTTAGTAAGCAAAGATGGTAAGGAATATGTATTACGAGCTATGAAAAAAAGTGTTTCTAGTTTCGTGCAATCAGTAGCTTTTAAAGATCAATATGTTGCAAACGAATTTAAAAACACTTACGCCGAAGGATTTTTATATGACTTTTATACAACAGCACATCCGTATACCCCTTTTGCAATTGGCAATTTAGCGGCAAAAATTGGTATATCCCATACTAATCCAAAATTATATTATGTACCTAAACATTATGCGTTGGAAGAATTCAATGAAGAATTTGGAGATGAATTGTATATGTTCGAAGAACGTACAGATGAAACTCAAAAAAATCTAAAAAGTTTTGGTCAGCCAGACGACATTATCAGCACGGCCGACTTATTAGAAAATTTGAGTAAAGACGAAAAATATTCAGTAGATGAAAAAGAATATATAAAAGCTAGACTGTTTGATATGCTTATTGGTGACTGGGATAGACACTATGATCAGTGGAGATGGGGCGAATATAAGATTAAGGACAAAGTGGTTTACAAACCAATTCCAAGAGATCGAGACCAAGCCTTTACCAAGTATGATGGTGCATTACTCTCTTTGTTAATGACAAAGTCAGAGCTAAAACACATGCAAACTTTTAAGGATGAAATTAAAAAATTAAGATGGCTAAATAGAGAGCCCTTTCCTCTTGATCTAGCATTTATAAAAAAAGCCGATAAGAACGAATGGATAAATCAAGCTAAATACATTCAATCTCAATTATCGGATAACGATATTGATCTAGCTTTTAATAACCTTCCTATTGAGGTGCAGGACAAAACTATTGAAGAAATAAAACGTAAATTAAAGATACGAAAAAACGATCTTGCAAAATATGCTGCTGAGTATTACCAAGAGTTACAAAAAACAGTCCTTATCGTGGGAACCAATAAAGACGATAAATTTGTAATTGACCACAACAAGAAAAACAATGTTTTAATAGATGTATATCGTTTAAAAAAGGAAGGTGACGAATTAATGTTTTCTAAAAATTATACAGCTGCTAAGACTAAAAACATTTGGATTTATGGATTAGATGATAAGGATAAATTTGAAGTAAAAGGTAAAGCAGAGACCTCAACTAAAATTAAATTGATTGGTGGATTAAATAATGATGAGTACAAAGTTGCAAATTCAAAACGCCTAACTATCTACGATTATAAATCAAAAGACAACACGTTTGACCTTGACGAAAAAACCAAAACTGTTTTAACTGATGATTATACTATCAATCAATACGATTACACTAAGCCTAAATTTAGCTACTTTTCAAAATTTCCGTCCTTTGGTTATAATCCTGATGATGGACTCAAAGTTGTGCTATTAACCAAGTTCCTTGTCAATAATTTCAAACAAAATCCATATTCACAAAAGCACACCTTAAATGCTGGCTATTATTTTGCTACAAATGGATTTGACCTAGTTTACAATGGACATATCCCGAAACTTTTTGGCACATGGGACTTTAATCTGGAAGGTCGCTTTACCAGCCCTAATTTCTCTATAAATTATTTTGGCACAGGAAATGAAACTACCAATGATGATACTAATTTAGGATTAGATTACAACAGGGTAAAAATCAGAATGATCAAAATTGCTCCATCAGTTGTGAAATTTGGTCGTTATGGAAGCGAAATAAATTTCAAAACTTCTTTTGAAAGAATAAAAGTAGAAGGGACTACCAATAGGTTTATCAACCTACCTGCAGTAGTGAATCAAAAGGTGTTCGAGGCCCAAAACTTTGCAGGAGCTAGTTTAAAATACAGCTTTGAAAATTACGATATCAAATCATTACCAACTATGGGACTAGGATTTTCGGTAGCTAGTAGCTGGACTACCAACCTTCAAGAGGCAAAAAGAAATTTCCCAACTATAGAAAGTCATTTAAATATAAACCATAGAATTGATTCTAATGGGAAATTAGTACTCGCTACCATTTTAAAGTCTAAAATGATACTAAATGATAATTACGAATTTTATCAAGGAGCAACACTAGGTGGTGATTTTGACTTGAGAGGTTTTCGTAACGAGCGCTTTTTAGGTCGTCAATCGTTTTACCAAAGCACTGACTTGCGATGGAATTTAGGGAAAATAAAAAGGAGTATAATACCTATGTCCTACGGACTTCTAGGTGGATTTGATTACGGACGAGTTTGGAAAACAGGAGAAGTTTCAAATCAATGGCACAAGTCTTACGGAGGAGGTTTGTGGTTAAATGGATTAAATGTTGTAACCGCTAGACTAACCTATTTCGCAAGTCAAGAGGATCAACCACGAATTGCTTTTGGACTAGGATTTGGATTTTAAATCCGTAATTTTTACCGCATAAACGTTCCCACCTATTTTTTTTGTTTTTTCATCAGCAATTAATAAGTTTTCGTTATCCTTAAAACATACTGCCTCTTTTTGAGAGTTGTGTTCTAAATCTAATTCTTGAACATTACCTGAGAGGAACGCATCATTTTTGAAATTATCAAACAGCCATAATGTATCGTGACAAAGTAAAACTACTTTGGACTGGTCAGGACTTATGGCTGCACTGGTAATTGCGCAGGTACTAAAGTTATCACAGCTTTTAAATTCAGCTACCTTTTGGGCAAGTTGTGTTCCAGCTCGATTAGCCACCTTGTACATAAAAGTAGTACCATCGAACCCTTTGCTTCTGTTTTTTGTAAAAAGATAAAAATTGCCTTTGTATTCAAAAAAACCTTCTACATCAAAAAACATTTCTTTTTTCTTGGGAGGGAAAGAGTGTTGTTCAGGATACGAAAAGGAAACTTTGTAGTCTGGAACTGCCTGTTGTGACGACAAAGATTCTTTGTTAATTTTATAAATACATAAATCTTTTCGATCGTTGTTGTTATTTCCAAAATCACCAATATAGATATTTCCCGCTTGGTCTTTAGTGATATCTTCCCAGTCCCTATTTTTAGCCCCTGAAATTTCAATCTCATACTTTATTTTACCCTCTGCAGTCAATCCATAAATTTTATCAGCATTACCGCTATCTTCTAAAGTCCAAAGTAACTTCGAATCATTTGCATAGCTAATACCTGAAACTTCCTTAAGGCTTTTTGGAAGAGAAAATAGGTTTTCTAAAGGTCTTCCATCTTTTTGGCAAGCTAGACTTACAATTGAGACCAATAGTATTGATACGTAATTTTTCATAAAATTAAATAGGTTCATAGTAAAAGTAAGTAAAATGAAAGAGCATTAAAACCCCGGTTTAAATAAATTAGTATGCTTATAATTTCTGGTAATAAATTTAAAAGCAGCGCTCAAAACATTACCCATTCGTTTGGCGTTTTTAAAATTCATATCGTTAGTGTAACGGTATAAATCCATTTTAAGTTGTTCTATATGTTCATCAGGAGCAATATTATCTTGACCCATGATTCTCAAAATTCTCTTGATACGGTTTTCAGCAGATATAATTCTTTTTGCTAGCGCAGCACGCTCTTCATTTTTATACTGCTCAATAGAACTATCTTGCAATTTTTCACGAACTAGCTTAACCATTGGTAAGTTCTCTTTAAAAAACTGAGGTCTGTAAATCTTAAAATTCCCTTCATAACACTGCTGATCAAAATCAATGGGGCGTATTTTATAAACCACTTGATCAAAATCGTGAATAGGAACTATTACATAATTGTAAGCTCTCATATCTCCCAAGAGTCTAATCATGCAACGTTCATTAAATTTAACGAACTCTTTGGCAATTTGCGCTTTCTCAGATTCTGTACAACTCGTTAAAAGCGTTTCCATAAATACATCACCCGGAATACCAATAATGTGCTCTTCGATCAATGTGTCCTCGTACACTAAAAAGTTTATTTTGTCAGGAGATAAAATATGTTCTAATTCTAATCCATAAATACGAGAAGCATCAGCTTTTTTGACATAAAAATGGGTGTAATTATCATTTAGAATATTTCTCACTTTTACTCTAAAGGGTTTTGAATTCCCAAAGGTGCAGTAATCAATCGCATCGACATTCAAAAACTTAATAATATCTACATTACCATCTGAGTGCAGCAAGGAGTAGATTTTTTTAAGATTAAGGTCAATTTCATTTCTTTCAAACTCATTGTAAAAAACTCTTGCCCACAAGGTGTCCTGATCATTTTTATCATAAACATTAATAGCTCCTGAAAACCGCAGTAAATCATCGTAACAAACTGAAACCTTGGATATACGATCAAATCGTTCTAGGTAATCAAAAAGTAACTTGTTAATTGGATAAGATGGTTTTTTAAAAAGTATATTAGAATCGCTCATGGTAAATAGTATAAAATGCAAATTTACGCCAATTTACAACCAAAAAAGAATAAATACCCAACTACTTATTTCCAATAAAAAAGGATCATCTAACTTAAAATTATCATTTATAAGTAGTAGTATTAAATTGGATTGCAAACCAACGATTAGCATTGTGCTAAAATTGTGCCGAATTTTAAAGCAAAGAAAGCCAAGTTTACATCTGATAGTAACAATTAGTGCGATCACTCGTCTTACTTAAAACTAAAAGACAAAAATTTGGAAACAATACTTTCAATTAAAAACCTCAATAAACGTTACGGCAGTCTACATGCACTGCAAGATGTTTCATTTGATATACAAAAAGGTCACGTTTACGGTATTTTAGGGCCGAATGGTAGTGGGAAATCAACAACATTAGGGATTGTTCTAAACGTAGTCAATAAAACCTCAGGCGAATACAGCTGGTTTGGTGGCAAAATAGAAACGCACGAAGCTCTAAAAAAAGTAGGGGCGATTATCGAAAGACCTAACTTTTATCCCTACATGACAGCGGTTGAAAATTTAAAATTAGTATGTAAAATCAAAAACATATCTTACGCTAAAATTGAAGAAAAACTAGAATTGGTGGGCTTACAAGAACGAAAAAACAGTAAGTTTAGTTCTTTTTCATTGGGTATGAAGCAACGATTAGCAATTGCATCTGCATTACTTAATGATCCCGAAATTTTAATTTTAGATGAACCTACTAATGGCTTAGATCCGCAAGGAATTCATCAAATTAGAGATATTATAAAGAAAATTGCCTCACAAGGAACAACCATTTTACTTGCCTCTCACCTATTAGACGAAGTCGAAAAAGTTTGCTCTCATGTTTTAGTTTTAAGGAAAGGTCAAGTACTCTACGCAGGAAGCGTTCACGAAATGACTGCTAACGAAGGTTTTTTTGAACTTCAGGCCGATGACAATGCAATGTTAAAGAAAGTGTTACTTAAACATGCTGCGGTGGATAGTATCAAAGAAGAAGAAAACAAGTTATACGTTTACCTAAATGCTGCACTTGAAGCTGCTGAACTAAACCGCTTTCTGTTTGAAAACAGTATCGCCCTTAGTTACTTAGTAAAACGTAAAAACAGTCTTGAAGAGCAATTTTTAGAATTGACAAACCAATCAAAATCAAATAATAAAAACTAATTCATGAAACGATTATTATCAATAGAATTGCAAAAGATATGGATGAACAAAGCTAGCAAAGTTCTAACTCTATGCTACTTTATCTTACTATCATTTATTGCTTTAATAGCTTCCATAAAATTTGAAATTGGTGCAATAAAACTACATTTTGCCGAAATGGGGATCTTTAATTTCCCTTTTATATGGCATTTTAACACGTATATTGCTGCTTGGCTAAAATTCTTTCTTGCAATAGTCATTGTATCAATGATGGCAAATGAGTATAGCTATGGAACCTTAAAGCAAAATTTAATTGACGGAATGAGTAAAAAAGAATTTATTCTTTCTAAATTCCTCACTATAATTGTCTTCGCCCTATGTTCGACAATCTTTGTATTCGTTTTAAGTTTAATACTTGGATATAGTTTTTCATCTTACACAGAAATAAGTATAGTTTTTTCGGGCTTGGAATACATTATCGCCTTTTTTGTAAAGCTAGTTGGTTTTTTCTCTTTCTGTTTATTTTTAGGAATTCTTGTGAAACGCTCTGCTTTTGCGATAGGATTTTTATTTATTTGGGGAATCATAGAAAGCATAGCTAAAGGTCTTTTAGTCTTTCAAATTTTTCCAGATAGCAAAATAGGAGGATATATCACACAGTTCTTTCCTTTGGAATCAATGTCTAATCTTATTGTAGAGCCTTTTACACGATTAAATTTGATTAAAAATATAGGAACACAACTTGGTGTGGATGATATCAAAGATTATGGCGTACCCTTTTCTGCAATAGTAATTGTGCTAGCTTGGTCTTTTATTTTTACGGCACTTTCCTATAAACTGCTTAAAAAAAGAGACTTATAATAATCAGCTATACATTTCTTATTTATTAATGTTGATTGCTGCAATAAGGCCTTTTTACCCTTTTTGGAAAAAACTTGCAATTGCGAGCATAAATTATTGAAATATCACACTAAAAGTCAGAGGGAGAAAAAACAGAAATTACTAATAGTTTTAAACTTTAACAATAGGAGAACTAATTAAACAGCTATTTTGGGATAAGAGATAGAAAATATTTTTATATTTTTAGCCCATGAAAAAAATTACATTATTATTCTTTCTTTTTGCTACGTTATCTGTTTTTAGTCAATTTAGCAAAACGCATTACATACCACCGTTGAGTTGCTCGAATAACATAGGAGTAGCTGACCAATATTTATATATCTCTACTCCCACGACCACCAATGTCAACTTCATTATTACTAGTAATGGCGCGACAATAGCAAGTGGGACAGTATCCAACACCTCTCCTTTTGTATACTTTATTGGGCAAGGCAATAATACAACCTTAATTACTCCGAAAACTAATATTGGCATAGTCACCAATAAAGGTTTTATAGTAGAGGCCGAAGATTTGATATACGTAAGTGTTCGTTTAAATGCGGCTTTTAGTACGTTCAATAGTACATATGCACATGCTGGAGGGTTAGTTTCCAAAGGAAATAGTGCGCTTGGTAAGACTTTCCGATTAGGCGCCATGCTAAATCCACTTAATGATAGCAGTTTATTAAATTTTGCTTCCATTTTAGCCACAGAAAACAGTACTAAAATTACAATTTCCAACATACCTGTAGGAACAGTTTTAACTAGTGGAGTTGTAACAGCAGGTGACATCACAGTTACCCTTAATAAAAATGAAAGCTATGTTTTAGCTTTAGAAAATTCTGCAAGCTCCCCTTCTAATAGTTCAAAAATGATTGGTGCCCTTGTGGAATCTGATAAGCCTGTGGTGGTAAACTCTGGCTCATTTGGAGGAAGTAATAGTACATTAGTTAGTAATACAGGTCAAGGAATAGGTAGAGATATTGGTTTTGACCAAATTGTGCCATTAGAAAAAACAGGTAAAGAGTATATTTTTGTAAAAGGTATTGGTACTGACGAAATTGAGCGTGTTCAATTAATTGCCAGTGAAGACAATACTGAAGTATATTTAGATGGAACCACCCTGTTTAAAATATTAAATAAAGGAGAATTTGCTGATATCGATGGTAGTAAGTTCACTGATGACAATTTATATATCAGAACAACTAAAAATGTAGCCGCATATCAAAGCATTGCTGGAACCAACAGCCCTGCTAATCAAAATTTATTTTTTGTACCACCCTTAAACTGTTCAACTCCAAATATAGTAGATAACATCCCAGTAATTCAAACCGTTGGGACTACTAATTATTCAGGTAGTTTAAATATCGTAACTGAGGCAGGAGCAACGGTTTCGATAAACAATAGTACACTAAGTACCGCGCCCGTACCAGTCAAAGGTAATCCAGGTTTTGTGCGCTATACCGTTAGTAATTTGTCCGGAAATATTGCAGTCAAATCAACAAGACAAGTATATGTGTCTTATTTTGGAACCAATATTAATGCCACTTACGGTGGTTATTATTCTGGCTTCGACACTAAACCTGAAATCGTAATGGATAAAATTACCGTTGCAAGTTCCACATGCATACCAAACGTAAAATTAAAAATAAGCACTTTATCCTCTTACGATACTTTTCAATGGTATTTTAATGATGTAGCAATACCAGGTGCAACTTCAAATCAGTACACTCCCACTCAACCAGGATATTACCAAGTACAAGGAAGTATTGTAGGTTGTCCAAGTACTGTACCTATTTTTTCAGATAAAATCCCAGTAAGTTCATGTCCTGAAGACACTGACAATGATGGAACCAACAATAATATCGATATCGACTTAGACAATGATGGTTTGTTAAATATAGAAGAGGCTAGTAAAATATTGCTTAATCAGTCCAATCCATTCCTTGGAACCGAGTTTTCAGGAGCGCAGACAGGAACAGGGACAATCACAGGAAAACCTTTGTATGGCTTTGTAACAGAAGTACCTGCAGGGATCATCAGTAACAGTAGCTACACTTTAAATTTTAACCAACCCTACTCCATCTCCTTCAATTATATTGGTCAAGATAATGCAAGCCAAAATACTCCTGCAGCAGATTATTTAAAAAGTGATGGCGATTTTATCATTAAAGTACCCACTAATAGAACAATTACTGTAACAGACCCTAACGGTCAACTTTTAATTGATACTAATTATGACGGTCAATATGAAACAGGGGTAAAGGAATTTTCTTCATTTGAAATTCGTTTTCGACTTAACAGTACGGTTCCCTTAGCGCCTGGCACAGGAACGTTCAAATTTCAATCGTATTTAACTAATGCTGTGACGTTAACTCATAAAAATTTATCTGAATCGAATGCTAACAGAGCTACTTTTCAATTAGATTACTATCAAGTAATTGATACCGATAGCGACGGAATACCAAATTTACTAGATTTAGATAGTGATAACGATGGAATTCCTGATACTATTGAAGCTCAAGGAAATGAACTAAAAAAATATTCGGGCGTTGACACTAATAAAGATGGATTGGATAATGCATTTGAACCCGGACTTATACCTATTGATACAGATGCCGATACACACAAAGATTATTTAGATCTAGATAGTGATAACGACGGAATTTATGATTTGAAAGAATCTGGTAGTTCAGCAATCGATACTAATGCTGACGGACGTGTTGATGGCTCACCAGCTAGTTTTGGTGCAAATGGACTCTCTAATAGCTTAGAAACAAGTCCAGAATCAGGAAAAATAAACTATATAGTCGTAAATACGGATGCTGATAATTGGTATAATTATATAGATTTAGATAGTGATGCTGATACTTGTTTTGACGTCACTGAAGCCGGTTTTACAGACAATAATAAAGACGGAATACTAGGTAATAATCCAGTAACCGTAAACAGCAACGGACTAGTAACAGGTGGTATAGACGGCTATACAACACCCAATAACAACTATATTACCGCAGCACTGATAGTAATAAATGACCAACCAAAAGATCAATTCGAATGCAATCTTAATCAAGCAACTTTTAGTATTACTACAAATGCAATAACAGCATACCAATGGCAGGTTTCAATAAATGGAACAAATTGGAACTCGATTGTAAATAACGCAACATATACTGGTGCTACTACAGCTACTTTACAAATAAATAGTATTAGCAACGCTATGAATGGTTACAAATTCCGCGCAGTCTTAAGCAAGGTTGGAAATACTTGCGGATTGACTTCAAATCCTGCTACACTCACAGTATACACATTACCAATTTTAAATTCACCAGTGACACTAGTGCAATGTGATGATGACACTGACGGAATATCTAACTTTAATTTAACTGAAAAAAACAGTACAATAACTACTGACTTTGCCGCCATGAAGTTTACTTACTTTACAACTTTTGCAGGGGCAAATTCAAATAATAGTTCTTTTTTAATAAGCAACCCACTTAGTTATACAAGTGGAAACAATACCGTTTGGGCAAGGATAGAAAACAATAATAAATGTTCTAGCGTAGCTGAATTAAAATTAGTAGTTTCTACAACGCAAATACCAGCCTCTTTTAGAAGAACAATTGCCTTATGTGATGATTATATTGACGCAGCTAATGATGATAAAGATGGTGTTTCAACATTTGATTTTAGTGCCATAAATACTGAAATCTTAAGTCTGTTGCCTAGTCCGAGTTCTCTATATACAATTACGTATTATGAGAATGAAGCAGATGCCCTAGCCGAAGTAAATAAGATACCCAATCCAGCAAACTATCGCAATACAAATTCGCCTAATCAACAAATAATTTGGGTACGAGTAGATAGTAATCAAGACAATGCTTGCTACGGATTAGGTCCACATATCAGGTTGGTGGTCAACTCAAAACCAGATATTAACACCAATGATGATCATAAAGACGACCAATTAGTTTGTTCTAATTTACCTTCCTTTTTTGTTCAACTTGATGCAGGCATACAAGACGGAAGCCCTACAAGCAATTACACTTATGTTTGGACTAAAAACGGAAATGTTATTAATGGACAAACAGGTCCTACACTTGATGTAAATGAGGAAGGCGAATATGCTGTTACTGTTACAACCGCAGGAGGAGGGTGCAGTAGAACCAGAACAATTACAGTTGTAGCATCAGATAAAGCGCTAATTACCGACATAGCTATTGAAGAGTTAGATGACATTAATACCATAACCATCACAGTAACTGGGCAAGGAGACTATGAATATTCATTAGATGATGAATTAGGTTTTTACCAAGACTCTAATTTTTTCGATAATGTAACCCCTGGAATTCACGATGTATTTGTAAGAGATAAAAACGGCTGCGGAACAGTTACAAAAGCAGTCGCTATTTTGGGACTGCCCAAATTTTTTACGCCTAACGGAGATGGTTTTAATGATTTTTGGAAATTAAAAGGCGCCAATGCACTATTTAATTCTAAAGCGATCATCTATATATTTGACAGATACGGTAAATTATTAAACCAATTAAATCCTGCAGGACCGGGATGGGATGGTACCTTTAACAATCGACCTTTACCTGCAGATGACTACTGGTACACTGTAAAATTAGAAGATGGTCGCGAAGCGAAAGGACATTTCGCACTAAAAAGATAATTTCAATTGAAATAGAATAACCGATTTCAAAAAAATGCCCCATAAAGTTACGAACTTAATGGGGCATTTTTAAAGATAAAAACTAATGGTATATCTTTTAAGACTACAGTTCATTTGATCAATAATACACCGCTAGCAAACGCTTGAAAAACAGATCAGAACTGAAATTAAAAATACTGTATTTACGATTGCTATACCCAGGAGGACGTAGCGGTTTACTTGTAATTGATCATAAAAAAAGCCATTCTAATGAATGGCTTTTATATATTAAAAAATATTAAATATTAGAATTTAAATCTTTTTCTATCAGTCTCTGTTAAGTAAATCTTTCTCAAACGAATAGATTTAGGTGTCACCTCAACATATTCATCTTTTTGAATGTACTCTAAAGCTTCTTCTAATGAGAAAATAATTGGAGGAATAATTCTAGCTTTATCATCATTTCCTGATGAACGTACGTTAGATTGCTTTTTCTCTTTGGTTACGTTAACACACATATCATCAGCACGAGAATTCTCACCAATTACTTGACCTTCATAAATTTCAGTATTTGGTTCAACGAAAAACTTACCACGATCCTGTAATTTATCGATAGAGTAAGGAATTGCTTTTCCTTTTTCCATAGAAATTAATGAACCTTTATTACGTCCAGCAATTTCTCCTTTGAATGGCTCATAACCAATAAAACGGTGTGACATAATTGCCTCACCAGCAGTTGCAGTAAGCAACTGATTACGTAATCCAATGATTCCACGAGATGGAATATTGAATTTCACAATCATACGTTCTCCTTTAGTTTCCATGCTTAACATTTCACCTTTACGCATAGTTACAAACTCTACCGCTCTACCTGAAAGTGTTTCTGGTAAATCGATTGTTAACTCTTCAATTGGCTCACATTTTTTACCATCAATTTCTTTGATAATAACTTGTGGCTGACCGATTTGTAACTCATACCCTTCTCTTCTCATTGTTTCAATAAGAACAGATAAGTGAAGTACACCACGACCAAAAA
>NZ_JAQWTM010000205.1 GCF_029242675.1 Flavobacterium sp. | reverse complement strand
GTGGGAACTGGAGGTACAATTTCAGGAGTTGGTAAATATCTGAAGGAACAAAATCCAAATATTAAAATCTGGGGAATCGACACCTATGGTTCTGTTTTTAAAAAGTATCATGAAACGGGTGTTTTTGATGAAAACGAAATTTATTCATATATCACAGAGGGTATTGGAGAAGATATTTTGCCAGAAAATGTAAACTTTTCTATCATAGATGGTTTTACCAAAGTAACAGATAAGGACGCGGCGGTTTATACTAGAAAAATAGCACTAGAAGAAGGTATATTTGTTGGTAATTCAGCAGGTGCAGCTATCAAAGGACTTTTGCAATTAAAAGATCATTTCAAACCAGAAGACGTCGTTGTTGTTTTGTTTCATGATTCAGGAAGTCGCTACGTAGGGAAGATGTTTAATGATGATTGGATGCGCGAAAGAGGTTTCTTAGACGAAACAATTACAAAGGCAGAAGATGTGATCAAAGATCATATTGACAAGCAGCTAATAGTAGCAAGAACTGAAGAGTTAGTCTCTCATGCAATCGAGAGGATGCGTAAATATAAGATTTCTCAAATACCAGTAATGGACATTACAGGTTTTGTGGGTTCATTAGACGAGTCTGATTTATTTCAAAGCTATGTTTCTGATAAAAATACTGCCGAAAGACCAATACGAGAAGTGATGGGTAAAGCATATCCTATTGTACAACTAGGAACTACCATTGAAGAGGTTTCTAAATTATTCAGTAAGGAAAATCAAGCAGTGCTAGTTGATCTAGGAAATGGTAAACACCATATTATTACAAAGTATGATATTATTGGTTCTATAAAATAAATCATATCAAATAATTTATTGGGCCACGAGTCTTTATTCAAGATATATATTTAGAATAAAAATTCGTGGTTTTTTATGCTTATGATTTTACGATATAAACAAAAAAATAAAAATGACTTTTACCGCTATAGATTTCGAAACTGCCATAGGACATCATCCTTGTTCAGTGGGACTAGTTACTGTCGAAAACGGAGTAATTACAGATGAATATGTTACTTTAATTAAGCCGCCAAATAATTTGTACTCGCCCTATACAATTCAAGTACATGGCATACATCCTAGGGATACCGCAAACGCAAAAACATTCTCTCAGCTATTTCCAGAAATCCAAAGAAGGCTTCAAGGTAAAGTAGTCGTAGCTCATAATGAAAGCTTCGATCGAAATGTTTTAAGTAAATCAATGGCGCTATATAATCTGGATTATAATTGTTTGAATATTGCAGCTAAGTGGGAGTGTACTGTCAAAATATATAAAGCAAAAGGTTTAAAACCTACCAAATTAAGTGATTGTTGCCGCGAAATGAATATTACTTTGAATCATCATGAGGCGCTTTCTGATGCAAGAGCTTGTGCTCAATTATATCTATTGAAATAAATTTCAATTTGTTAAAGCGTTTATTTTCATTATATTAGTGGTTTAACCAACTTATATTATGAAAGAAGCTTTTTTACATCACCTCTGGAAATTCAAAAAATTTGATACACTGAATTTGCGGACTGTAAAGAATGAGGAAATCTTAATTTCTAATGTTGGTCAATATTTAGAACTGGCTGGTCCAGACTTTTTTA
>NZ_JAQWTM010000329.1 GCF_029242675.1 Flavobacterium sp. | reverse complement strand
TTTTAAAAGATCTTGAATCATCTACAATAGTGATTCCACTGAGCTCTGAAGCAATAATTAAATTGCCATATTGGTTTTTAGTAATAAATTTTAACTTGTCTTCCTTCCATACATTCGCGCTCAATAATGACTGACACTTATTATTTATGTAAGTATACAACCCTTGAAATAGGGATATGAAATAGGTCTTATCTCGGTTATTTAAAATACCAACAACATTTAATGGAGTGTTTTTGTCAAATTCAGAGTAGTGTTTTGCTTTCAGATTATATACATCATCATAAATGCGGACACCTGCATAGGGAATCGTTTCAATAAATTTGTTATTGTTTGTAAATCCTATTTTATAACTATGCAGGGGTATGTAATTGATTATTTCTCCTTTTAAGCTAATTTCGTAGATTCCTATATTACTAGTTAGCCATAGCGATTGCTGGTGTTTAATTAACCCGTAATACTCGATTTGGGCAGCTGGAATTTTATAGTCTAACTCAAAGTAACCCTCCTTGTGAGTAGGTACCTTATTTTTACTATTGGTAACGTAGCCCACTTCGTATTTTTTAAAGGCTTCATTTGTGATTGTTTTCGAAATAACATTCGAACCATCTAGAAAGGAAAGTCCGTCTTCATGTACTATGACTTTATGAGTATCGAAAATTTCAAAATCTATTACCTTTTTATTACCAAACGGATTGTAATCAATTGTTCTACCGAGTTGCACTTCGTAAATTCCGCGGTCTTTTGAACCGACATATAAAAAATCGTTCTTAGAGTTATAGACTACATTTAAAATATTAGGAGAGTCAATACCATATTCTTTTGAAATAGGAGTCATTCCATTATTAACAACAGTGTAAAGCCCACCACTTTGATCAAATACGCCCCAGGCAGCAGCATACAAGATACCTTGCTTATCTGTAGCATAATCCCAAACTGTGGTGCTCCCAAAACTTTTGATTTCGGCTTTATTCGCAAGTACATTTTCAATTTCGAATTGATTCAAACTGGCTTTGTTTCCTACAAACAATTGAGTGCCAAATTGACCTAATGAGAACGCGTGTTCAGCTGCTAATGTTTGCTCGATATGTGGAATATCGTCTTTCACTACAATTTTAAAAATGCCTTCGTTAGATGTAGAAAAGTATACTTCATCTTTATAAAGCATGAAATCAGTTACAATAAAAACGCCAAAATGTGGCGTAATTCCCTTAGGAACTACCAATTTATTTGTTTTTATATCGATGATTGCAACTCCTAATTCGGTACCCACATACATCTTGTCATTATAAGAAAGTAATTTGTGAGCTCGGTTATCAGGTAGTCCTTTACGAGTGTCAAAAAGGCTATACTTTTTTCCATCATATTTAAATACACCACCTCCATAAGTAGCAAACCACATATTGCCTTGAGTATCTTGTGCAATATCCCAACAGCTATTGTTTGTAATTATTTTAGGTAAAACAAGGGAAGAAAAGTGTCCGTTTTCAAATTTAGAAATACCATTTTCTGTACCTATCCATAGTTCGTGATTTTTATCAAGAAAAAGGGAACGTACGGCATTATTTGTCAAACCATCTGCTGTAGAGTAATTTTTTGTAGGACGATATTGAGCATCAGAAAACGCAGTAGCCAACAATACTAAAAGTAGAATATAATTACTTACTAATCGCATCCATTAGGCTTGATTTATTATATTCTGTGACAGTAATTGAATAGTCATTTAAGAGTGTCAACTTTTTAATTTTGGTATGGAAAGATTTTACAAACTTTTTATTTATTACAGCACTGCTACTCACTTTTAAAAATGAGCTATCAGCTAATAATTGAAAAATCTCTTTTAATGATTTAGAAACAACAATGGTTTCACTAGTGCATTTTCCATTTCCGTTACTCGTTTCACAGTAAATAATTTCGTTAATAACGATAACTTTAAAACCATCATTATTAGGCAATATGATGGACTTTTTAGTGTTCACCAAATTGTTTTTTAAAACGTCAAATCTATTTTGATTACTACTTATTTCTGTCTTGTGTTCAAATCGATCAATTATAGATTTAATATTTAACGGATTTATTGGCTTCATTAAATAATCTAAAGCACTACACTTTATTGCTTCTATATACTCGTTAGCGTGACCCGTCACAAAGACAATTTCAAAAGGAACTACGTTATAATGGCGAATTAATTCAAAACCATTTTTCTGAGGCATGTCAATATCCAAAAAAACCAAATTAGGTTTGTTATTTGCAATAGATATGATTGCTTCATCAACAGATCTGCACAAATCTACAATTGTAATTTTATCATTACTGTAAATTTTACAAAAATCATGAATTAGTTCTCTCGATTTGAAGTCGTCGTCAACGATTATGGCTTTGATTGTCATAGGTTTAATAAAATTAGAAACTACGGTATTGGGACGATAGATTCTAAAGTTTATTTGTTAGGTTAAATGTAGTAGCAAAAACATTCTTAAAACTGAGTTTTGGTGCTATTGATTTTGAAATATAGCAAAATAAAAAATACTAATTAATAAGTCGTGTTTTTATTTTAAACATTTGAAGTATTTTGCTACTCAAATCTACTACTCAATAGTCATTGCTTTTAACTTGCTTCTATAAGCTTCTAAAGCAACCGATTTAGAGATGAATCCAAAGTAGATTTCATCCTTAATTACTGGTAAATAAGTCATTTTTGATCTTTCGAATTTATTCATTACC
>NZ_JAQWTM010000315.1 GCF_029242675.1 Flavobacterium sp. | reverse complement strand
CTTTTGTAACCTAACCTCATTCAAAATAGCCAACAAAGCAACGCCTACATCAGCAAATACTGCTTCCCACATCGTGGCCATACCCATAGCACCTAAAATCATAACAATGATTTTTACCCCGAAGGCCAAGACAATATTTTGCCAAACTATACGCCTAGTTGAACGGCCTATTTTTATTGCCATTGCAATCTTACTAGGTTGGTCGGTCTGGATGATAACATCTGCGGTCTCAATAGCCACATCACTGCCCAAGCCTCCCATTGCGATACCTACATCGCTTGCCGCTAATACTGGTGCATCATTTATACCGTCGCCTATAAAAGCTATTTTGGTATCTGGCAGCTTTTTAAGTTCTTCGACTTCGTTCAGTTTGTCTTCCGGTAACAGTCCGCCTTTGGCCCAATCGATGCCTAATTCGATTGCAACCTGTTGGGTTATGGAATCTTTATCGCCCGAAAGCATAATGATTTTTGAAATACCGGACTCACGAATATGTTTGATGGCCTGTTGTGCATCTTCCTTCAGTTCATCGGCAATGGTTACGTAGCCAGAAAATTTTCTATCGACGGAAATCATTACGATGGATTCCACAAGACTATCGGTTTCAGATGGAACTTCGATTCCATTTGATGTCATCAAGGCTTTGTTGCCGACCAAAATAGTCTTACCGTTCACCGTTCCCTTTATTCCTTCTCCAGCGACCTCCGAAACTTCGGTAGCCTCTAAATAGGAATCATCAGTCTTATATTCCAATATTGCTTTTGCAATAGGGTGGGTAGATTTTTTTTCCATAGCCATCAGGTACTGCATAAATTCTGCTTCTGTGAAAGCGGAACTATTTACAATTTCCTTAATTTTAAATACCCCTTTTGTAACTGTTCCTGTTTTGTCCATAACTACCGTATTTAGAGTGGTCATAGCATCGAGAAAGGACGCTCCTTTAAATAAAATGCCATTTCTGGACGCAGCACCCAAACCACCGAAGTAGCCTAGTGGAATTGAAATAACTAATGCACAAGGACAGGATATCACCAAGAAAATCAATGCTCTATACAACCAGTCGCGAAATACATAATCGGAGACAAAGAAATAAGGAAGCACTATCAAACAAATTGCTAGAAATACAACAATAGGCGTATAGATTCTTGCAAATTTCCTGATGAATAGTTCGGTCTTGGATTTTCGAGCAGTTGCATTCTGAACCATATCAAGAATACGGGCAATGGAACTGTCTTTAAATTCTTTGGTAGCTTCGATTTCGATTACCCCATCTAGATTGATGCTACCTGCAAAAACTTTTGCTCCATTGGCAATAGTATCGGGTTTGCTTTCCCCAGTAATTGCAGCAGTATTCAGCGATGCTTTTTTGGACAACAACGTGCCGTCCAACGGTATTTTTTCGCCTACGCGAACTTGAATTTTTTCACCAATTTTAACGGTTTCGGGATCTACTGAAATAAATTCCTCATTTTTATATACTAGCGCACTATTGGGCCTAGCATCTAGAAGTGCCTTGATATTTCCTTTTGCTCTCTTTACTGCCGCGTTCTGAAAAAGTTCGCCCACGGCATAAAAAAGCATTACCGCTACACCTTCGGGATACTCGCCTATGGCAAATGCCCCCAATGTTGCAATGGACATCAACAGGAATTCAGTAAAGAAATCACCTTTTTTTATACTGTTCCAGCCTTCAATAATTACCGGTAAACCTACTGGGATATATGCGACGGTATACCAAACTATTCTTAACCACCCTTTAAAAAAAGGGAATACGTCAAAATAATCAAAGGCTATACCTGCAATCAGCGTTATAAAACTGAATATAGCAGATAAATAAGCTTTAAACCCAATACTTATTGCCTTTGTATTATTTTGTTTTGAGGCGTTTCTCTTTTGAAGGTCACGCAGATTTACTTTGTTTTTTTTCATAATAAATATTATTTTTTATTGTAAAATTTTCTAAATTTTGGAATCCATTCATTTTTATTATGATTGTTTTTTTGAAAAATCAAAAGCCCGCCCACTCCAGTTGTAATCCAAATATCCGCAGTATTAAAAACAGGATCAAAAAATGTAAACTGCTGTCCGTTCCAAAAGGGTAGCCACTCTGGCAGCGTGGTATTTACGATGGGAAAATACCACATATCGACTACGTTGCCATTTAAAAAACCAGAATAACCAACACCTGACGAGAATATTTCTGCAATATTCTTGAGCGTCAAGTCACTTTTTTCAAAAATAAGTCCGTAAAACGCTCCATCTATCAAATTGCCCAATGCACCTGCGTAAATAAACGCGGCGCATATTATTATGGCCTTACTATAATTCTTACTAAGCATTTTTTTTATATAAAAAGCTCCCCAAATCACAGCGAAAAACCTGAACAGTACCAAGATTAATTTTGCAATGTAACCGTCCCCAAATTTCCATCCCCAGGCCATTCCCGGATTTTCAAGAAAATGCAAGCGGAACCAATCCAAACCAAAAACTAGATACTCCTGCCCATAGTAAAAATTGGTCTTTACGTAAAACTTTATCGACTGGTCAACAAGCAGCAACATTAAAATAATTAAAACAACATTTTTTCCTTTCATTAGTCTTCTATATAATTAATAAATGAGATTTTATCAGGTTCTTGCCTTTTAGGTCAAAAGAGTTCGCCATACATCATTTCACTAATTTTAAAATTCTTGTGGCTCACGCATCACAAATGTGAAAACGATAGCTTCTATCACAAGATCCGGCCATTTGCTATCCAAGAAATAGAATAAGGAACCGGCCAATATCACACCACCGTTCACTACGATGTCATTGGATGTAAATATGGCAGTTGCTTGCATATGTGCCTCTTTGCTCTTTGTCATGTTGATTAGCCAAAGTGATATTAGATTTCCCGCCAGAGCGAAAATAGAAACTGTGATCATCCATTGAAAAGAGGGGTCTCACTACTACCAAAAAAACGCCTTAAGACTTCTACAAATCTCAAGCTTGCCGAGGCCATCTGAAAATAGTCGCTGAACTTCGTCACTTTCTTCTTTCGCGAGCTAGCACCTCCCA
>NZ_JAQWTM010000312.1 GCF_029242675.1 Flavobacterium sp. | reverse complement strand
GAAGCTATATTTCGAGATTGCAAAAGTTGCTCAATTTCAGCAAGGTTATTAGTCTCTTCATCTAAGCTGTGGCAAAATAAGTATGCTTCATTTTTAAAGTGATTGATAGCAATGATATTTTGGTAAACAGCATAATATACATCAGGAATCGTATTGCTATTTTCTTTTTTTGCGATTGTTACTTTTTCGAAATAACGTACAGCATCATAAGATAGGTATCCAAATAAACCGTTATTGATAAATTTAAAATCATTTTTCTCAGAAGTAAATTCATGAGAGAATTCTTGAATGATTTCAGGCACAGATGTATGCTCATTAATGAACATTTTTTCAGAAGTTCCATCAGGATACGACTTTAAAATGGTTTCGTTTTCTATTTTAATAGAAGCGATAGGATTACAACAAATGTATGAGAAACTATTGTCACCTCCATGATAATCACTACTCTCTAATAAAAGACTATTAGGGAATTTATCACGAATTTTTAAATAAATACTCACAGGCGTAATGGTGTCTGCTAGTATTTGTTTGTATTTTGTATTTAATTTAAATGATTTCAATGGGAATAAATTTTTATGATTTGTAATTTATTTTAGTTCAAAAAGTATAAAAACAGAAAAAGGCTTGTCGTGATGACAAGCCTTTTGTATTTGTATTCAAAAAATACCATAGGAGCTTAGTTCACGACGTTTGACGTAAATTGTTCCACCACCAAGTATTGTTTGTAATCGTTTTCATGAGTCAAAGATAAGAATGTAATTTGGTTTTACAAATAGATTCTGAAAAAAATAATCACAATTAGACTAGAATTTTGTTAAATATTTTCAGGTAGAAAATAAAAAACCCAACAGTAAGCTGTTGGGTTTAAAATGGTATAGTGTCGTATCTTAAAATTAGAATTTTAAAGCGATCGCTAATTCAAATTCATCTGAAATTGCTTTGTCTCCAATAGTACTGAAAATACTTGCTGAGTTGTATTTGATATCATATTTGGTTCTGTCAACTTTAAAAGCAGTTGTTGCAGTGTTTCCATTTACAGTCATATCAAATGTAACTGGTTTAGTGATTCCTTTGATTGTTAAATCAGCTACTACAGTATAAAGGTTAGCAGATTTAGTTCCAATTTTTTTAATAACTAAGGTAGCTGTAGGATATTTTTCAGTTCCAAAAAAATCTTCTGATTTCAAGTGTCCGTTTAATTTTCCTTGGTATTCTCCCTGAAGATCAGTAGCAGTTAATGAAGTCATATCAACTGTAAAAGTTCCTCCTGCTAATTTTTTTCCTTTAAGAACGATAGCTCCATCTTTGAAGTTTACTGTTCCGCTATGCTCGCCTGTTACTTTTTTACCAACCCAGTTGATCGTGCTTTTTGAAGCGTCGATTTTTTTTGTTTGAGCTGTTGTTGTTGCAACTGAAAATACAACTGATAATGCTAATGCGATTGATTTTAAATTTTTCATTTTTTTGAATTTTAAAGTTTGTAAATTAGTGTTGTAAATTATAATGTGATAAAAAGGTCTTGTGGTGCTTTTCTAACTTTTTTGTAATGTTGAGTTTCATCCTCTTCGTGACGGTATCCTATTGGTACAATAACTGAAGCGTTTAAGTTTAAAGCATCTAATCCAAGTATTTCGTTAAACTGCGCTGCATTAAAGCCTTCCATTGGTGTGCTGTCAATTTTCAACTCTGCGGCAGCATGTAATAAGTTAGCCATTGCAATGTACGTTTGTTTTGATGTCCAAATGTTTTTTAAATCTTCAGGCATTGGATTTATCGTGTTTTTCATGAAACTACCATATCCTGCTAATGCTTCTATAGGTAGCTCTCTAGTGGCGCTAGTGTTTTCTAAATAGGCGTCTATTTCAGTATCCCCTACGTTGGTTTGATTTGCAAAAACAATTAAATGCGATGCGTCAACTACTTGCGTTTGCCCAAAAGAAGCTGGTAATAATTTAGCTTTTAGTGCTGCATCTTCAATAATAAGAACTTTGTACAATTGAAGTCCGTATGAAGAAGCACTTAAACGAATCGCTTCTTTTAAAATTTCTAAATCAGCAGCAGTTACTTTTTTACTACTATCAAATTTTTTAGTGGCATAACGCCAGTTTTGGTGTTCTATAAAGGTGTTCATAATGGTATTTGTTTATTTATTTCTATATTTTTCTAAAAGTGTATTTAATTGGTGTTGTTCTTCAGCGCTTAAATTTTTTGCTAATGAGCGGTTATGCTGCAACAGTTTTGGGTCTAATTCAGTTAAAATATCAAGCCCTTTTTGCGTGATTAAAACTTCTATTTTTCGTCTGTTTGCAGGACATACTTTTCGGGTAACATATTGTTTTAAGAGTAATTTATCGACCAATCTTGTTGTATTACTAGTGCGGGCAATCATTCTTTCCTGGATCATAGACATATTTGCAGGATTTCCTTTTTGGCCTCTAAGTATTCTCAAAACATTATATTGCTCTCCTGAAATTTCATAAGGCTTTAACAGCTCATTAAAATTTTCATTAATTAAATTTTGAGTATACATTATATTTAGAATTATTTTATGGTCATCGTCTAGTCTGACGGTTGATTTTATAACTTCTTCAATTTTCATGCTTACTTTTTTATTTGTTGGTACAAATGTAACACTTTTTTTATTTGTATATACAAGTGTTTTATATTTTTTTTTTAAAATTTAGGATATACCTGTTTTGAAATTTAAATTGATAATTCGAAACAATACATGGCACTTTTATTCAAGAGTGTAAATAGCTATCTTGCTAATTATATTGTTATAGTTTGAGATTCGCAAAAAAAAGATATCACTACATCTTGAAGGAAATCAAATTTTAATATAGGCTACTTTCCAACTACAAACGAAGTTTTTTTCTTTTATCAATAAAATATATAAACGACAGAGGTCTTGTTTTTTTGTGATTTTTCATTATAATTACTAACTTTAACTAAATGCAATATTGCAATTCCTTAAACAATTAACTTTGGTTTTGGTTGGAGCTTCTATTAATCCCAATGATAGCATTGATAATATGTAAATTATGAGTAGTACCGAAGATGTTCCATCCTATGATGATTTAGTCAGGAAAATCAAAAGTCAGGAGATTTTAATGCAAAATTATTTTAATAACAGTAATTTCTTATCTGATTTTAATTTTCGCTTAGAACACTCCTCAGATTTAATATGTTCCATTAGCTTTGATGGAAAGGTGTTGGAGTTGAATTCGGTCTTAAGTAATATTGTAGGCAATTCGCAAAAAGCGTTTAAAAATAAGTCGTTTTATTCTTTATTTCATCAGGAAGATTCTGGGGCAATTCAATCTGTTTTTATTAGACCGGAACGTTCGATTTTAGGCTTTGAATTTAAAGGTAGACTAAAAAGGGGAGATGAACAAGTCCTTAATTCAAGCTGGATCATTAGTGAACTTAACACTGAGTTAAAAATCATTTACTTGACTGGTTATGCTGTTAGTCCATTACATGCAGTTGGTTTTGATAAAATAGGGAACGACATGCGTTTTCGTACTTTGGTTGAAAATAATGAAGGAATTATAACTGTTTTTAGCCCAGAGTCAAAAGTTTTATTCCGGAGTTCATCCTCTTTTAGAACGAATGGATACACTGATGAGGAATTCATAAAATTATCAGATGAAGAGTACTACCATCCTGATTATATTGAAATAGTAAAAAATAAAATTAATGAATCACTGCAATCTCCAGCCACTCCAATATTTATTTCCTTTAAAGTAAAGCATAAAAAGGGGCATTACATTTGGCTAGAAGGCGTCATAACTAATATGCTTCACGATCAGTATATTCAGGGAATCATTGCTAATTTTAAGGATGTCACCGAAAATAAGCGATTAATTGATACTTTAAAAAGGGAGCGTGACAAATTTCTAAAAATTGCAGCTACTTCATCAGGCCTGATTTATTCGATGAAATTTAATGACGATGAGAATTTGTTTTTTACCTATGTAAGTGATGCATTGTTCGATATGTTTGGTTTTCAATTTAGTGAAATTGAAAATAATTCTGATCCAATTTTTAATTTAGTTCATTCAGATGATAGTGATTTATTATTTCAGAGGATACTAGCTACAAAAGAGCAATTAGTTCCCCTAAAAATGAACTATCGTTACCACCATCCAATCAAAGGTTTAGTTTGGCATGAAGTAAACTCACTTCCAGTTGTAGAAGAAGATGGTAGTGTGGTATGCCATGGTGTGATTACGGATATTACAAAAGTAATACTAGCGCAATCTAAAATTAGTAAAGCCAATCGATTGTATCTTTTTATTACTGAAATTAGTCAAATGATTGTGCGAGCAACAGATCGCGACACACTTTTTAAAGAAGCTTGCTCTATAGCAGTTAATTGTGGACAATTTAAGATGGCTTGGATTGGATTAATAGACCATCAAAGTAAACTCGTATGCCCTACATCGGTAGCCGGTGAAGATGATAATTATCTGACAACATTAAGGGCTATCTCTTTAGATGAGAACCTACCAGAAGGTCAAGGGCCTGTTGGAAAATGCTGCAGAACAGGGCTATCTATTGTGAGCAACGATATCGAAAATGATCCTATCATGCTGCCTTGGAAGAAGTCGGCTTTGGAGCGTGGATATTTATCCATAATGGCTGTGCCGATAAAGAGTTTTGACACGGTCATCGGTTCTTATGTGATGTATTCTACTGAAAAAAACTTTTTTGATGCCGAAGAAATCGCATTGTTAGAAGGGGTAGCAGAAGATATTACTTTTGCCATAGAATTATTCAATAGAGAAGAAAGAAGGAAAAAAGCGGAGGAAGCCATCTACGAAAGCGAAAAGAGATATCATACTTTAACTGAAGTTTCGCCTGTGGGAATTTTTCGTACGGATGCGACAGGTTTTACGACCTTTGTAAATTCAAGATGGTGCGAAATATCAGGTTTTTCGTTTCAACAAGCAATGGGTAACGGCTGGCTGGACGCAGTTCACCCCGACGATAAAAAGAATTTATTTACTAATTGGGAAGAATCTACTTCAAAGCAGGAAATTTCAGTTTCAGAATATCGATTCATAAAGCCAGATGGTCAAATTGTTTGGGTCATGGGTCAGGCGATTTTGGAAAGAAACTCTGAGCATGAGGTAGTGGGTTACATTGGTACAATAACAGATATTACCGAAAGGAAACTATCAGAGGAGGAATTTAAGAAAATGAACAAGAAAATGGAAGCTATTATTGAAGCTATTCCTGATTTAATGTTCGAAGTAAGTTTAGATGGTACGTTTCATAATTATTATTCGAAGCGAAATGAATTATTATTGCTACCACCAGAAGATTTTTTAGGAAAAAATGTTAAAGAGGTATTTCCTGCACCAGCTGCTAATGCATGCTTGCTAGCTTTAAAGGAAGCGTCAGAAATGGGTATTTCAACGGGTATTCAATATACCTTAGAATTACCAAATGGTCTTTATTGGTTTGAATTATCAATAGCACCAATGGAACAGACAGCTGAGAAAATGACTCATTTTATTTGTTTAGCAAGAGATATAACGGTAGCTAAAAAGGGAGATGCAGCGCTTCTCGAGGGCGAGCAAAGGTATAGGGGATTATTGGATAATTTAGAAGCTGGTATAGTTGTACACGGATTAGATGGTGAAATTGTAATGTTTAACCTAAAAGCAGGGGAACTTTTAGGCATAGATGCCGACCGTTTTCTAAATAAAAATATAAATGATTCCCTATGGAACTTTATAAATGAAGATGGTTTGGGAATGAGGGTAGAGGAGTATCCAATTTCTAAAATTTTGCAAACCAAAAAAGCCATTAACAATTATACAATTGGTCGATTGAATCCTTCAAACGGTAATATAGTTTGGGTTTTAGTTAGTGGATATCCAATTTTAAATGAAAATAATCAAATAACTGAAGTTGTGATCAGTTTTATAGATGTCAGTGAGCGTAAAAAGATGGAAATTGACATTAGAGCGGCTCAAGAGCAAGCAGAAGCCGCTAATAAGGCAAAAACAGACTTTCTGGCTAACATGAGCCATGAAATTAGAACACCATTAAACGGAATTATAGGTTTTACCGATTTGTTAATTAATTCCGATCTAAGCTCTAGTCAGTTTGAATATATGGCCACGGTAAAGGAATCGGCGAACTCGTTAATGCAAATTGTAAATGATGTTTTAGATTTTTCTAAAATTGAATCAGGTAAATTGGAACTTAATGAAGAAGAAATTGATTTATTTGAATTAATTGATCAAGTAATTGGTTTGTTCAAGTACGCAGCTTCTGAAAAAAATATAAATTTGCAATTGGATATTGATCAAAGTATTCCTCAATTTATACTTGGTGATTCGCTAAGACTAAAGCAAATTTTGGTTAATTTGATCAGTAATGCAATTAAGTTTACGCACAAAGGATCCGTTAGTTTAGAAATTAGTCGTGAAAAAATTCCGAAGGAAAATTTTTGTAATATTAAGTTTTCTGTAAAAGATACTGGCATTGGGATTAAAGCAGATAATAATAAAAAGATATTTCGCTCTTTTGTTCAAGAAGATAATTCCACAAGCCGAAAGTTTGGCGGAACTGGATTAGGGTTGTCCATATCAAATCAATTACTAGAATTGATGGATAGTAAGCTTAATTTAGAAAGTGTTTATGGAACAGGAAGTAATTTTTTCTTTACCATCGAGTTGAAAACAGTAGATAAAAGTAAAAAAGTGGATAAGTTAAATGCCAAAATGAATGACGAGTCGCCTTTTAAAAGTCTAGATCAGAAAAAAATTCTGATTGTTGAAGACAATAAAATTAATATGTTTTTAGCAAGAACATTGGTAAAACGGATCCTTCCTAATAGTATTTTAATAGAGGCGATAGACGGAGAAGCTGCAGTTGTGGCTTACAAATTAGATGTTCCGGATATAATTTTAATGGATATCCAAATGCCTAATAAAAATGGTTATGAAGCTGCTGCCGAGATAAGAGCAATAGAGACTAACTCTAGGACTCCTATTATAGCGATAACCGCTGGAATTTTGGCTGGAGAAAAAGAAAAATGTTTTGAATCAGGTATGGATGATTATATGCCCAAGCCCATCATAATTGATGATCTTGAGCGTATTTTGGCTACTTGGCTTCAATAGAATTAATCTCTTTTAGCACTGTTTTTCTTTTCTCTTTTTTCCTCTTTTTTCTCTTTTGCAGTTTTAAGAGGTTCCTTTTTTACGGTCTTTTTTGCATCTTGACTTTTTGCCATTTTTTTTGTTATTTAGGTTAGTAGTACGGTAATATGTTTTCCTACAATCTACTTTTATTTTTAGTAAAGGGAATAAAATTATTTGTAGAAAGATTTTGATTAATAACTAAATCAATTATTGCTTTACACTGTATAATATTTTTTGGAAATCAGCTTTAAATTTATCTTTGTTAGCTAGATTGGTCCAAGATAATACTTTGTAAAAGTGCGATTTTGTTTCAACAATACCTATTAAATAATACACTTCAATTTGTAGCTCTTCATCATAATAAGATACATCATATTCTACATAATTAATATTGTTTTTTGTGGTAAAGATAGGAGTGGAGCTGGTGCGTTTTTTTTCATCTTTAATAAAGTCTTTCTCAAATTCCTCTTGGAACTCTTTTAAGGAAGCATAAAAAATATCTGCGATGGCTAATTCTTCCTTACTGTCCTCGATAACAATAGTATAGATATCTTTCACACTATTTTTATACTGGACTGTAGCAACATCATTCAGTCCCACAGTGCGAGTCATATAATCAGGAATGTCTATGTCAAAGACATTACCTGCTTTTTGTTGGTTGAATTTGGTTTGCCCCATTGTTAGAACGGTGAAGCTTAGTGCAGCAGTTGTAGCCACAATTAAAAATAAATTTTTTATTGGCATAGTATCGTAATTTTAAATCAAAAATAAGTTTTAAATTGATTGGAAAGTGATAAAAAATAAAAAAAATCCCGTCTATTTTAGTACGAGATTGAGATTTGTTAAGATAAAAATTAGCGCTTTTTCAGAATTTTGTATTCTTCATAACAGCCACTAATAGCATCCATTATTTGTAAATCATTAGCAGTTTTTATAAATGATTCCGAATAATTGCAACGCTGTAAAATTTCAGGTATGTCTTTTACATCGATTCCTAGGAGTACACCTAATGTTTCACGATCAAATTTAGATTCTAAAAGATTTCGTACCGTGTCGTCCTTTTTCATTTCCTTTAGTTTCTTCAACTCTTTGGGGTTTTTTCCAAAAAAGTTGTAAAGCATATCAGCAGGGTTAAAAATAGAGCCTAATACTTTGCCGAAGGCTCCAGCCGAATTTTGTCCTGCTTCGTACCCTGAGGTAAGGCCTGAAATACTGTATCGGTAGTTTTCTCTTGTTGGTATTGTTTTAGAATCTACCTCTAAATAGCCAGTTAGGTTAAAAGGGCGAATGACCACTTCTTCCAGTGCAATGGCTTTTTCAGTTAGAAAAATTTTAGCTACTTTATTTTTAATCCAGTCATTGGTTACTTTTACCCGTAAGGATTGAAATCCTAAAAGAGAAAGATGAAGGGTGTCTGATGGCTGAACATCGATTTCAAAGTAACCATTGGAGTCAGTTCGAGCTCCTCTTACTTTGTTAATGTTAATGACATTTACGTTCGCTAAAGCGGTTTTAGTATTGTCATTATAAAGGTATCCAGTAACTTTTTGAGAATGTATTACTTCCTGCGCAGAAGCAGAAGTAAGCGATAGTACTAATAAAAAGAAAACTACAAAATATTTCATAAACTGATTTAAAACTTTAAAAGTAGTAAAACAGGATTAAATATTTTGTAGTTTCTTAGTATAATTATAAGAAAATTAACTAAATGTTAGTCTCTTCTTGGTCTTCTTGGTCTTGGTGAATCACCAAAGCTTTCAGAACGTCTAGGTGCTCTTTCAGAACTTCCTTCTCCTCTTGGAGCCGAACTTCTACCACCAAAACCTCCTTCACGGGGAGCCGAACTTCTTCCGCCAAATCCACCTTCTCTTGAAGAGTTTCTGTCTGATCTAAAACCACCACCTGATCCTTCACGTCTAGGAGCGAAGTTTCCTTCTCTTCTTGGAGCCGAACTTCTTCCGCCACCAAATCCACCACCAGAACTTCTTCCGTTATGGTCACGACTTCCGCCACCATCATTTTTAGAAATTTCAACATTAATACGACGTCCTTCTAATTGTACGTTGTTTAATATTTCCATTACTTTATCAGTATGCTCAGGATCAGTGTTAAAGAAAGAGAATCCTTCTTTTACGTCTACTTTAAATACATCATCACGACCTAAGTCTAATGTTTCTTTTAAGTAGTCTTTTAATGACATCCAATCAAAATTATCTCTTGAACCAATGTTCACAAAATATCTTGTTGCACCACCATTATTATTTTCTCTAGGCTCTCTATCATCGCTTCTTTCGCGTCTTTCAACTGATTGAGATGATAGATCTCTAGTTTTCTTGTAGTAGTTGATAAAACGATTAAATTCAACCGATACCATTTTCTTAATCAATTCTTCTTTAGACAAATCTTCAAGAACATTATTGATAGCTGGTAAGTAGTTGTCAATTTCGTGATCAACTTCAGTATCTTTTATCTTAGTTGCAAGGTGCAATAATTGGATTTCGCAGATTTCAATTCCAGATGGGATTGTTTTCTCTTCGAATTTTTGCTTGATGATTCTTTCAATAGAAGAAATCTTACGCAATTCACTTTTAGTTACAATAACGATGGAAGTACCTAATTTACCAGCACGACCCGTACGACCGGAACGGTGATTGTAAGTTTCTATTTCGTCAGGTAATTGATAATTCACTACGTGAGTAATGTTATCAACGTCAATTCCACGTGCAGCAACATCAGTAGCAACAAGCATTTGAATTTGACGACCTCTAAACGATTTCATAACACCATCACGTTGCGCTTGAGATAAATCTCCGTGCAATGCAGCAGCGCTATATCCGTCTTCAACTAATTTTTCAGCAACAGCTTGTGTATCACGTTTTGTTCTACAAAAAACTACTGAGAAAATGTCTGGATTAGCATCAGCTAAACGTTTCAAAGCTTCGTAACGATCACGAGCATTTACTAGGTAGAATTCATGAGATACTGTAGCTGAACCTGAGTTCTTAGTACCTACAGTAACTTCAACAGGGTCTGTCATAAATTGTTTTCCAATACGTGCTACTTCAGCAGGCATTGTTGCAGAAAACAACCATGTATTTTTTTCGTCAGGTGTTGTAGATAAAATGTTTACGATGTCATCATAAAATCCCATGTTTAACATTTCATCTGATTCGTCAAGGATACAATAGTTGATTCCGGTAATGTTTACCAAACCTCTATTGATCATGTCTTGCATCCTACCTGGAGTCGCAACAATAATTTGTGCTCCTCTTTTAATGTCTCTCGCCTGTTCTG
>NZ_JAQWTM010000306.1 GCF_029242675.1 Flavobacterium sp. | reverse complement strand
GGACTATTCAGTGTTACCTGAAAAACGCCAACCTCAGCAAGAATATCCTGTGATTTTTTATCACCAGTACCGTCTTTGGCTTTAACTAAAAAACCGATTCTACCAATACTATTCCTGTTATAAAAAACATTTGGTGTAATGGTCTTAGTGTAGGTATCGGATCCTGCATTGTACGTAAAACGATTTTCTTCATTAGAAGCAGTCCAAACACCATTAGTAGGACAATCAATAATATTAGTATCATTGATATCATAAGACCAAGCCCACATATACAATGCATTTCCTGTTACTCCCCAAGCTGCCTCGTTCACACTACTACCGTTGATGGTAATGGTTATAGAGGTCGTTTCTTCAAAAGTAGCAGGATTGATGCTGTATGTCACTGTTTGCTGTTGCGCTGAAATCGCAATTGAAAAGAAAAACAAAAACAATAGTATAATTTTCTTCATATCACATTTTTATTTAATGATAAAAAAGGGCTACCTAAAAGATAGCCCTTGAGGGTAATGTAACTAATTCTTAATTTTTTGTAAGCGTGTACTTGTAATTTCTTGGAGAGCTTAGGTCCAAAGTAATAGTATAAGTCCCTGCAGAAGGCACCTTGATATTATCACCACCATACTCCATTACTCCGTCAGCTTTAGTATCTCCTAGATTTAAATCCCATCCGTCATTCGCTCTAAATTTAATTTCATTTGCAGACAAGGCCAAGGTAACTGTCCAAACCTTAGTTGTTTTGTTGTAAGTCATATTATGATCTTGAACACCGTTATCAGGCCACCCATTTGGAGTACCAGAACCAGTCACAGCCCAGCTTGTAGCTACAACACTGTAAGTCAATGCCTTTGTATCAGCATTGATTTTGTAATAACCGGCTGCTTTAGGGGCAGGTAATCCAGCATTAGATTCACCCGTTTGTAATAAAAGTCCCGTGAACGTTCCATCAGGTCCAGTAGCATTTCCATAATCACCATCAAAACTAGTGTTTTGTGGAAGAAACTTGTATTGTGATGAAGCATCAGCAAAATTAACGTATCCTTCAAAATCAGTTTTACCATAACCCGAAGCTGCTAAAGCCGGCAAAGTAGGCGCTGTTGTCCAGTCTGCACCATATCCACTAGCATTTAAAAAGCTACCAATAACGTATAGTTTTGGACTTTCAGTAGTGTAAGGTGTAATTACAATTCCCGCTACATTTGAAACCATAACGTTTGTTCCTACTGTAGATTTAACTCTTACCTCAAACTCTGAAGGAGAGAATGGAGTAGCTTTTAATGCAAGTGCTGCACCATTCATTATTTCAACACTTACTGAAGCTTGATTTTCAGATTTTCTAGATGCTAATTCTTTTGGCGCCTTAAACGCGTTTCCTTTAACATCCATTTCTACAGTGTAGTTAACCTCTACAGAACCACCGTAGTTAGCTGATTTCCAAGTAAAACGCTCTGCTTGTGCAGCTGCATTTTCTGGAATAAGTATGTAGCTAGCACCAGAAGTTGGAGCCGTTAATACAGGTGAATCTACACTTTGAATAATAGGTCTGTCTTGAACATCTTCAACGCTACAAGACAATGCAACTACTGCAAAAAGAGCAATTATTGATTTAGTTATATTTTTCATTTTTTTAAACATTTAAATTATTAGTATCCAGGGTTTTGTTTTAATTTATTATTTGATGACAGAGCAGTTGCCGGAATAGGAAACAAATCTCTAAATGATTGTGTTGGCGATCCAGCAGCTACATTTCCTTTCCATGGCCATAAATAGCTACCTCCAGAAAATTTACCAAATCGAATTAAATCAGTTCTTCTATGTCCTTCCCAATGTAACTCTCTTGCTCTTTCGTCTAGAATAAAATTCAAGTTCAAATCACCTTGTGTTATTGAAGCTCCATTAGCTCTTAACCTCAAAGCATTGATGTAATCAGTAGCGGTTACCAAACTTCCTCCTGCTCCTCTTACTACACATTCAGCATACATTAAATACGCATCTGCTAAACGAAATATAGGGAAATCAGCATCTGAAAAGTTTCCCACTTTGTCAGATCCTTGAACACCATTCACGGTAACATTTCTAAATTTTTGAATTGCATATCCATCTGTAAAGCTACCTACATTTGCAATCTCTTTACTTTGACCACTTGTATAAAACTGTGCTCTTCTATCAGTTGTGTTTGGATCAAATTTGTTTACAAAAGCAGATGTAGTTCTGATACCACCCCAACCACCATTAATCCCGAATTCAGCAGCATTCATGCTACCACCAACAGGTGCGTGCGTTAAGAAGGTTGTTCCTCCGTAAGTTTGCGTACGAAGACCGTCAAAAGCAATAGCAAAAATAAACTCATTTTGCGCACCGTTTTTGTCGTTATCTGCTAAGAAAAGTTGATTATAGTTCGTGTGTAATCTGTATGTTGATCCCATAATTTTTGTAATCAAAGGAAGTGCTTTTGTATACTGGTCAGTTCCAGTGTACACTTTAGCATTCATGTACAAATTAGCTTGTAACATCCAAGCTGCTGCTTGATCTACACGGAAAGCTTCATTCGTTCTAGGTGCTTTTAACAAAGGTGTGATTGCTGTTAATTCATCATCAACAAATTTGTACAATTCTGCTCTAGTCGCATAATCTGGATAGAAAAAAGTACTTGGAGAATCCTCAGTAACTATTGATCCCGCTCCAAACATATCAAGCAAATGCCAGTACGTCATTGCTCTTAAAAAACGTGCTTCAGCTCTATAAGTAGCGATTTCAGCTTTAAGTGTAGCGTCTACCCCTCTTGCTGCTAATTTAGCATCAGTAGTTTGTCTTAAAAATTCATTGCAATTTACAATTTGAAAAGAATAGCGAGCAAATACAGCCGTCACGAAACGATCCAATGGAGTCCATGTTTGAGCATGTAAGTCCTTTATGGTCCCATCATTCCAAGCAATAATTGCCTCGTCAGTAGTTAATTCTTGCAACAACCAAAAACCTCTGATATATTGACTTTCACCCTCATCAATCCCTGAAATATCAGGAGACCCCGAAGGTCCTGATTGTCCTGAAGTAGCAAATCCTGCATATAATTTTGCTAAATTTTGCTTGTATGAGGCCGCATCTGTAAAAAGCTGATCTCCTGAGACAGCATTTTTGCTGTCAGGCGCTTGGTTCAAATCATTAGTACATGACGGAAACAAAAACACCATCATCAACAATGAAATCCCCAAAAATTTTATTTGTGTCTTTTTCATTTTTCTTACTTTTTATATTAGAAATTAACGTTTAAACCTAACGTAAAAGTTATTGGTCTTGGGTACAGATTATTATCAATTCCACCAGCAATCTCAGGATCTAAACCACTGTATTTTGTGATTACTAATACATTCTGAGCTGTAAGAATCAATTTCATAGTAGAATTTGAATTCTGTTTTTGGTTAAAGGTATAACCTACACTCACATTATCCAAACGAATAAATGACGCATCTTGGATATAATAATCAGATTCGTATCGTTTCGTGTCTTGACTTCTAAATCCTGTTTCAAGAAGATTGGCAACACCATTTGAAAGATCTGTTTCTCTCAATAAAATATTTTGATATGATCCTCTGTTGGAATCCACATTATTGTAATTGTAGTTACCCCAAGATCCTCTCCAGTTCATCCCAAAATCAACGTTCTTATAGGTAAAACTTGTATTTACACCATAAAACACATCCGCTGCAGGTTTATGGAAACGGTATTTATCTTTTTCAGTAATAGATCCGTCTTGATCACGATCAATGTAAACCCCATCAATTGGTTTACCTGCAACATCATACGCTTGCTCATATACATAAAATGAACTTGGAGCAAAACCTACTTGATGATTTTGAATTGTATTCCCTGTTGCTCCTTCATATCCACCAACATTGAGACCCGGAGTATTAGGTAGGGTTGTTGTTAGCTTCGTGATTTTTGAATTTTGAAAGGTAACATTTCCACCTATTCTCCATTCAAAGTCATCTGTTCTAACCGGCACCACATCA
>NZ_JAQWTM010000294.1 GCF_029242675.1 Flavobacterium sp. | reverse complement strand
ATTTTGTATAATTCGTACGCTTGATCGGAATTGGTTTGGTAAAACGATTTAGCGTTAATGCTAAATTTCAGTCCTTCCATTTCCTCTAGGATGTAATCGCGCCCTTTGTATAATTTAATATCCGTATCATATAAGGTATCATTCGCCTTATTGTTCACCACGTATTGCAGTGAAGTAATTTGAGGGAATTTCTCGTATAAGTGATCCAAGATCAGCTCTCTATTGGCTTTATCGTTTTCAAAAAACTGAATCAAAACCATGATTTCACCAGTCGATGCCGTACGCAACATCAAAGTTCGCAATAAACCTGAATGTTCTCTTGGGTTAAAAAAGGTAAGTCCGTTAGCGTTAGCAAAATCACGAACTTCATTTCTAATCGCGTTCGATGGATCTTCCTGTAAATGACATTTATTGATATCTAGAATTTTATCCCACATTTTCGGAATGTGAAATCCTAGTGCATTACGGTTTCCTAGATCTTCTGTACTCGCGATTTCCGCTTCGGTTAACCAACGGCTATTCGAAAACGAAAATTCCATTTTGTTGCGGTAGAAAAACTTTTTCTCTGAACCTAGAATCGCTTCGAATTCAGGTAATTCAATTTTTCCAATACGTTGCAAGTGATTTTTGACCTCGTTTTGTTTAAAAACAAGTTGTTGGTCGTAATTCATATTCTGCCATTTACAACCTCCACAAACACCAAAATGCTCGCAAACAGGTTCCACACGATGCTCTGAGAATTCATGAAAATGAACTGCTTTACCCTCGTAATACGCCTTACGTTTCTTAAATGTTTGCACATCTACCACATCGCCAGGCACGACATTAGGGATAAAAACAACCTTACCATCGGGAGCCTTTGCTACCGAAACGCCTTTTGCACCAGCATCAAGGACTTTTATTTGATGAAAGACAACTTTGTCTGTATTTTTCTTAGCCATGGCGCAAAAATAAGCGTTTGTAAACTTTTATAAATTTAATTTATCAAATATTTTCAAAAAAGGCTGTTTTTTATCTGAGCCTATTCCTGCTTTCCGCCTCAAATCCTCGGTTCGCAGGCAATAGCCCTAAGCTGTTGCAGGAGCTTCCTCCGGTCGCTCTGCAGCAGCAAGGGCTAGTAAGCCTGCCATCCTGCGGGTTTTCCGCTGCAATCAGGGGCAGAGAAGTAGTACACTTTGATGTTGATGATTGTAAAGTTAGAAACCGCTCACACAGCGATAAGAATGCTGAAAAAGTCAATGTGAGGCATCATCACTACTTTTATAGGAATTATGAATTAGTAAAATTAGAAAACCAAAAACCACAGCGCCTAAAATCAAGGCATTATTGATAATGCCGTGAACTGAAAAAGAAAGTTTTATTAGTATGGTCGAGATTACAAAACCCGAATTCCTTATGATTTTATGAAAACTGTCAGAATAGAAAAAAGAGAAAAGCAACAAGATCACGTCGATTATAATTAGTAGAATAAAGAAATCCTCAAAGAAAATATTATTAATATTTTTAAAAGTGGCAATATCATTCCATCCACTTTCTTGACAGATGATTATCCAATTGACAAATGAATAAACAGCAAGAACAAGAACTACAGGAATTAAAATAGTAGCGATCGTTTTTTTTAATTGGATGAACTTGTTAATTTTTAATTGTGTTTGTGCGGCAATATTTTTATTGATTTCCTTGGTGGCTTGCTGCTCTAGTTTTTTATAAAATTGCTGAATCAAAAAGAAAAGAATAATCGCCGTTACTAGGTCATACGTAAATTGTAAATCATTTTCAGATTGAAACCAGTCCCCCGAAAGTTCCATATACCCTATATCCTTAAATATTCTTCTAATTACAATAAGAGTTATGATTTCGTATTGTTTCCCAATATAGCTCGAAATAGATCTTGGTAAATAAAATACAAGCAAAAACACCTCATAAACTAGAATGAACGAAAAGGGAGTGTATACTGCAGATATGGGACTTTTAGTAAGCTTTGAACTAAGGTGAATTAGGTCTTGGTCTACTAAAAAAATAATTAGTAAATGCGCTAGAAAACTAACAATAGCTATCCCTATGATGATGCGCTCGAGGCGTTCTCTAAAACTTTCGGATAAAAAATTACTGAATATTTTTTTCATTGATACAAATCGATATTTAGGGCGTGACCAGGTTAAGGAAATACTTTTGTTTAGGAAACGGAAGCATTTTTTATAACTAAATTAAACGACGCTTTCGCTACACTTTGCAACGCTACCAAAGCTATGAAAACTATTTTATTTAAAAACTAGAAAAGTGATATTTTGTTGCTGTAAACTAGCAGGTTATGAAACGGCCAACTGTCTACTATTTTGACCAATTAGTGTAAAAAAATGCAATACTTATTATTTTTTCAAAATGAAATTTACCCTCAATATTAGAGATAAAACAGTCATAAAATTTTACTAAACCAGTATAATAGTGACTATTTAAATTTAAAAATTCTTATTTTTAAGAAAAACCATAATTATGAAAATAGTAAACACCACATTATGCCTCGTTTTTTTATTGTTTTTTGGGTCTTTGACACAAGCACAAAAAAGCGGTAACTCTAAAGTAGATAGCAACATTCCATTAGTGGTTTCTGAAAGTTTCAACGGTATGTATTCAGAGAAAGATCCCGTTTGGTTTTCTAGATATAAAGGCGAAGGAGATCAAACGTTAGTGTATATTGCTAAATTTATCTTTGACAAACGCTATTGTCAAGCCATTTATGGAATCAACGGCAATCAAATTGCTTTCGCTGCAACTGTAGATTATAAAGAGTTGCCTGAAGCTGCTAGAATGTATATGAAACAAAACTATCCTACTTTTGCAATTGCTGATGCCGTTCTAGTAACAGATTCTGATAAAGAAGTCACGTATGAAATAGGAATTTATATTGATGCTGAGTATGTGATTCAAGTCTTTTCAAGAGATGGAACTTTTATAAAAAATACGAAAGCGTAATGACCATTTTGTGTAAGGAAGAGACGTGTTTTACTTTCATAAATTGTAGTCTGACTTCTTCGACAGTGCAAATCGTAAGGAATGTATTCTTGCATTAGGGATAGCAGTGGCATCCTTTAGGGAATCGTTTTTTAACGATGCCCTAAAGATAGAACGAATAGCCCGCCCTTGTGCCAATCGGGATAGTGTTTTGGATTTAAGGGTTCTGGCATAAGGGAATGCCCAAAGCAGAAAAGGACTAATTTTCGAATATTAATTTTAACAGCAAAAAGTAAGAATAAATCATAAAATATCTACATAAAGACAATATATTTACGGGATTATTATTTAGTATTCTGTTTTATGAAAAAATTACTTTATTTATCGCTTTTATTTATTTCAGCGACGCTCCTGGCTCAAGAAAATAAACCGAATTATGTTGCCGATAATTATACCAAAAAAGAGGTACACATTAAAATGAGAGACGGAGCAGAATTGTTTACCGTAATTTACTCACCAAAGGATGTTTCTAAAAAATATCCAATCATCATGCAACGTACGCCTTACAATGCGTCTCCATATGGTGCAACAGAATTTAAACGTAGCATAAGTCCTAGTGAAACCATGATGAAGGAAGGCTACATTGTTGTTTACCAAGACGTTCGTGGTCGGTGGATGAGCGATGGTTTGTACGACAATATGCGTGCTTTTATTCCGAACAAGAAAACGAAAAAAGATATCGATGAAGCATCAGATACTTACGATACCATTGATTGGTTGGTGAAAAACACACCAAATAATAACGGAAATGTTGGTGTTTGGGGAATCTCTTACCCTGGATTTTACTCGACTTATTCGTTGTTGAGTAACCACCCAGCTTTGAAAGCGGTTTCGCCACAAGCTTGTATAAGTGATTTTTTCTTTGATGATTTTCACCATAATGGAGCTTATTTATTAAGCTACTGGAAAGCCACACCTTTATTTGGGATCCAAAAAACAGAACGAACCACTAAAGCTTGGTACCAAATGCCAGATTTAGGAACTAAGGATGATTATCAATTTTTTCTAGATGCAGGACCATTGTCAAACTTAGATAAATACTACGGTAAGGACAACGAGTTTTGGCAACAGCTAAAAGACCATGCTAGCTACGATGATTTCTGGCAAAAGAGAGGGATTTTACAACATCTAAAAAATATTAAACCTGCTGTCATGACAGTAGGTGGCTTTTTTGATGCAGAGGATTTATACGGACCATTAAATACCTACCAAGCAATAGAAAAAAGCAGTAAAAACTACAATACTATTGTAATGGGACCTTGGAGCCATGGAGATTGGGCAAGAAACTCAGCGAATGCTACTATTGGAAATATTAATTTTGGAGACAGTATTTCAGGCTTTTACCAAAAGAATATTGAAGCCAACTTTTTCCGTCACTTTTTGAAAGACAACGGTAAAGGAGAAAATAAATTACCAGAAGCCTATATGTTTGACACCGGAGCTAAAGAGTGGAAAACCTATGGCGCATGGCCTCCTAAAAACACGGAGAAACAAGATTTTTACTTGCAAGGAAATAAATTATCTCGTCAAGGGCAGCGTAACTTTGCTTTTGAAGAGTTTGTAAGTGATCCTAAGAAACCAGTTCCTTTTACGGAGGATATCAACCAAAGAGGAATCACACCTAGAAAATACATGACTGATGACCAGCGTTTTGCTGCGCGTCGCCCAGATGTACTTGTTTTTGAAACTTCGGTTTTAGAAGATGATACTACACTTGCTGGAGATATTTTAGCGAAATTACAAGTAGCAACCACAGGAACGGATGCGGACTGGGTTGTTAAAGTAATTGATGTTTT
>NZ_JAQWTM010000277.1 GCF_029242675.1 Flavobacterium sp. | reverse complement strand
CACTTGGTCAATTAAATTTCTAATATCATCAACCGAGTTGTTAGAAGCAGCATCTAATTCAAAAACATTAAATGCAAAATCTTCATTAGGATCATCATATCCTGGTTGATTGATTTTTCGAGCAAGAATACGTGCACAAGTAGTTTTTCCTAATCCTCTAGGTCCTGTAAATAGTAAGGCAGAAGCTAAATGATTACTCTCTATGGCATTCAATAAAGTATTTGTAATCGCTTTTTGACCCACAACATCGTTAAATGTTTGAGGACGGTACTTACGTGCTGATACTACAAATTGTTCCATATAATTGAATTCGAAAGCAAATATAGTTTATAATTCAAAGAATGAAAAATTTAAATATTAAAACATTTTAACAAATCAGTTTGCTTTATTTTTCAATACAAATTGGTCTATTTTCTTCCTGAATTACGCTCTTTAATACTAATGTTTACGAGTACTTGAGTCGCTTCGCTGGCTGTATTTGCCGAAAAGCCAGCTACAAAAACTCCTTTTTTACCCGATTTTGATTGAATACCATATACTATAGACTCATCATCGGGGTTAGAATTACCTTCGTACCTATAAATGTGTTTAATTTCATATCGTTCAGGATTTTTTACGATTTGATCTTCATGTAAGTTAAAGTCAAAAGTAAAGCCTTTTTCATTGAGTTCGTCTAGTGCTTTTGAAACGCTTGCATACTTATATATTTGGCTCATAATAACTATATTTAGATTCATAACTAAAATTAAGTATTTTACAATGAACTTATTACAATTTGGTGTTAAACTAATTAAAGTTAAATTAAAATCATTAATTAAAAAACGTAAATTTGCACCACAGACCGCCTTATCGTCGTTTTACTTTTAGAAGTAGGAGGGAGGAAAGTCCGGACACCGTAGAGAAGCGTAGCGGGTAACACCCGTCATCCGTCAAGGCGGATAGGACAAGTGCAACAGAAAGTATGTACAGGTAATGCTGTAGTGAAACCAGGTAAACTCTACGCGGTGAAATACCAAGTATATCAGCATTTAAGGGCGTCTCGTTCGTTGTTGAAGGGTAGGTAGCTTGAGCTTATGAGTAATTATAAGTCTAGATAAATGATAAGGTGACATCGATTTACTTCGGTGTTAACAGAATCCGGCTTATAGGTCTGTTTTTTTTTATTTTTGAGATTCATTCTTCTAATTAGAATCATCGAATAGGTAAACCATCAAGAAAGTATTTTGTTGAGTCAGCTGGCTTAATTAGAAAACTGTTTGATGGTTTATTTTTTAATACCAGTATACATTATGAAAACAAGAATTGGAATTTTAGGTTTAGGAGGAGTAGGTGGTTATTTTGGTGGGCTTTTAGCCAAAACGTATTTCAATTCCGATACAATAGAAATTATTTTTATTGCTCGTGGAGAAACGCAACGACTAATTAAAGCCAATGGCCTTACTATTAAAACCGATGATGCGCTAATCGTTGCTCATCCCTTTTTAGTTTCGAATGATCCAGAAGCAATAGGGAAACTGGATTATATTATTTGTGCTACCAAAACCTATGATATTGAAGAAAGCCTGAATTCAATCCAAAAAAGTTTCAAAAAAAATACTATTGTTTTACCATTATATAACGGTGTCGATGCTCCCGAAAGAATAAGCACGATGTATCCTGATCACGAAGTTTTACAAGGGTGTGTTTATATAGTGTCAATGATCGAAAGTCCAAGTGTTATTCGTAAAATAGGGCCTTTTGAAAAGCTGTTCTTTGGTTCTCCATCAGCACCAATGAATCGGTTGAAAGAACTACAAACGATTTTTAGTAAAGCAGGGATCGAAAGCTATCTTGTTGATGTTATCGAAGATAAAGTTTGGGAAAAGTTTATTTTCATCTCGGCCTTAGCCTCGGCGACCTCGTATTTGGATCAAAATATTGGACAAATTATAGCAACGGATGCAAGTAGGGCAATTTATGTAGAACTACTAAATGAAATCACCATGATTGCGGCGGTCAAAGGGTTGAATTTACCTAACGACATTATTATGCAAACCATATTAAAATTAGAGAAAACACCGCACGATGCTACTTCTTCGATGCACCGAGATCTTTTAGCAGGAGGCAAATTTGAACTTGCTTCCTTAACGGAGTTTGTAATCAATGAAGGGATAAAATATGAGATTGCAACACCTACTTATGACAAGGTTTTTACAAAGTTAAAAGCGCTTTTGCCTTCTGAAAGTAATAGCTACTAGCAAACATAAAAAATCCCTCATTGAGGGATTTTTTTGTGCTTTATTCTTCTTCGCCGTCTTCATCAAAGTCTTCCTCTAAGTCGTCGTCGTGCTCACTATTTTCATCAGATTCAAATTCAAAGAAAGTAAAAATCGATCCTCCGTAACTTTTTTGAAATGAAAAATGAGGCATATGATCAAGCTTTGTATATTTAGAATGTTCAATTATCATCATTCCTTCTTCACTCAGGGTATTTTTTTCAAAAATAAGTAAAACTATTTTCTCAAATGTTGCTTGGTCTAATCCGTAAGGTGGATCAGCAAAAACAATATCGAATGTGGCATTGTTTCGTTCTAAAAATTTAAACACATCGCTTTTAGTTGCTGCGATTGGAAAGTCATACTCAGCGGCAGTTTGCTTGATGAATTTCACGCAACCAAAATCGCCATCAACTGATGTTATAGGTGAACTTCCTCTCGAGGCAAATTCGTAACTTATGTTTCCTGTTCCAGCAAAAAGATCCAAAACTTTTAGTCCTTCAAAGCTGAAATGATTGTTTAAAACATTAAACAGTGCCTCTTTAGACATGTCGGTTGTAGGTCGAACGGGTAATCCTTTTGGCGGATTGATGCGTCTCCCTTTGTATTTTCCTGAAATGATTCTCATGAGTTGAAAAGTATAAAATGATTTCTGTTTTCGGCCTCAGAAAAATAATTGTTCCATCGTAAATCTTCCACATCTATTAACGATACGGTACGAATGTATTTGTATGCGATTTTGTAATAGGCACTATCCTGGTCAATTGCACCAATTAATTCTAGTATGAAATTTTCAGGATTAAGATTAAGTTGTTCTGCAGTAAATAAGATATAGTAAATGAAGTCCTCAGGTGTTATATATTCAAAACTATTAAATAGGAGCAACTTTTGATTTTGAATTACTATAATTTCAAAATGCCCTTCATTAAAATGAACGGTCATTTTTTTATCTTCTTTGTTTTTGGAGGCATCCAATAATTTAGTAACTAAAATACTATTGGCATGTTTGTAATCGAAAGTCCCAAACTTGTCGATAAAAAAGTTATTCATATTCACATACGGAATATAAACCGTATTGATATCGTAATTGGATAAAGTGTCGAAAGCAAAAAAGTCGGTTTCAAAAACTTTAGTGTTGTATTGTAAATAGCTTCCTAAATAATTCTCATCAAATAAAGGCGCCGGAACTAATGTGGATAAATTGTTATTATGAATGATTAAAACATCATCATAGTTGGCTTTTAATTCTTGATATTCCTCAAAAGCGTTAGCAAACAATTCTTCAATTTTGATGTCTTTGTGAAAACGATCAAATCGCAACTCATTATAGGAAGTAATTGTTCCATTTAAAGTATCAAAACAACAGAACGATAAACCATTCAAAGAGACTTGAATAGAAAGTTTCTTGTATAATTTTTCAGTGATATTGATGTTTTGTGAAGTCATATGATGCGCTTTGCAGCAGTTTCGGTCTTTTAAATTCCAGCAGCAAACTTACGATTTTTTTTCTTTCTTAATTTAATATAACAAGCCAAGCTTTACTTTCTTTCTAAAATGTATAGCGTGCAAGTCAGCATCAATTTCATCTTAGGCAATAGTTTAAGGTGCTTAATCCATTTGATTTAAAAAACGATTTACTGTTTAAGGATCAATATAAAATGTAAAGCTTATCTTTGAGGTTCACTTTAAAAAGGATTACCACCTATGATTTCTGCTACCTTTTACAGTCTTTTAAAAAATAAATTTCCTTTTAGTCCGACCTATAATCAAGATATATTTTTTCAGAAGATTGCTATTTTTTTAACCGAAAATCAAAACGACACTATTTTTGTCCTAAAGGGATATGCAGGAACGGGAAAGACTACAGTAATTTCGACCATAGTAAATAACCTTTTAGAAATTAATAAAAAATATGTATTGCTGGCACCAACGGGTAGAGCCGCTAAGGTGATTGCCAATTATTCCGATAAGCCCGCTTTTACAATTCATAAAAAAATATACTTTCCCAAAAAGAATGCTGGTGGTGGATTGTCGTTTACGCTACAACAGAATAAACATAAAAACACCATTTTTATAGTCGATGAAGCATCTATGATCTCTGATGTTGACTCCGATTCTAAAATGTATGCCAATGGTTCTTTACTCGATGATTTAATATCTTATGTGTACTCTGGAACTAATTGTAAAATGATTTTACTTGGGGACACTGCTCAGTTGCCTCCCGTAAGTTTAGAAATTAGTCCAGCACTAGATATCCAGACATTAAGTATGAACTATAATAAAGAGGTCGATTATATTGAGTTAGACGAAGTGATGCGTCAAGAAGAAAGTTCGGGGATTTTATACAACGCAACTGAACTTCGAGAATTATTAAAGGACTCTTTCATAACCGATTTTCAGTTTGATGTAAAAAAGTTCAAAGACATCGTGCGTCTTGTTGATGGATACGATATTCAAGATGCTATCAATAGCGCTTATAGTAATTATAGTATCGAAGACACCGCTTTTATTGTTCGCTCTAATAAAAGAGCCAATCAATACAATGAGCAAATCCGAACGAAGATTCTAGATAAGGAAAGCGAATTATCAACAGGTGATTTCTTGATGGTGGTCAAAAATAATTACTTTTGGTTGAAAGAATCTGACCATGCCGGTTTTATAGCTAATGGTGATATCATCGAAGTTTTAGAAATCTTCAACATTAAAGAATTGTATGGGTTTAAGTTTGCCAATGTAAAAATTAGAATGGTCGATTACCCAGATCAAAAACCTTTTGAAACGGTTTTGCTTTTGGATACTATAAAAAGTGAATCGCCATCACTGACATTTGAAGAGTCTAATAGATTGTACCAAGAAGTCTTGAAGGATTACGAAGGTGAAACAAAATTCAAACAATTCCAAAAGGTAAAAGCCAACGAATATTTTAACGGCTTGCAAGTGAAATTCTCTTATGCTATCACTTGCCACAAATCTCAGGGTGGACAGTGGAATACTGTTTTTATAGAACAGCCGTATTTACCTAACGGAATTGATAGAGATTACATAAGATGGTTGTACACCGCTATGACTCGGGCAAAAAATAAATTGTACCTAATAGGATTTAAAGATGAAAGTTTTGTGGATTAATGATATTTGCAATTAATTATTTAAAACTAATTTTTTTGATGAATATTTCAATTCAAAATCATGGATGTATCAATAACCTTTAAAAGTCAACATAATGAAAATCTTAAGTTGGAATTGTAATGGAGCTTTTAGAAACAAGTTTAAATTTTTGGAATCTTTAAATGCTGATATACTAGTTATTCAAGAATGTGAAAATCCAGCTGAGTCAAAAGATGCAAATTATAAATCATGGGCATCAAATTATTTATGGATAGGTGATTCAAAAAATAAAGGACTAGGTGTTTTTGCAAAAAAGGATATTTTATTAGAGAAATTGGATTGGTCAGATCAATACCAAGATCACAAAGTCAAATATTTTTTACCTTGTCAAATAAATGGACAGTTTAACTTATGTGCGGTTTGGACTCACAAAAATAACTCACCAACTTTTGGGTACATTGGCCAGTTTTGGAAATATCTTCAATTGCACAAGCAAAAACTTACTGATATAATAATCTTGGGTGATTTTAATAGTAATTCAAGATGGGATTCTTGGGATAGATGGTGGAATCATTCTAACGTTGTTGATGAATTAAGTGAAATTGGAATAGAAAGTACTTATCATTCTTTTTACGATGAGAAACAAGGTCAGGAAAAACAACCTACTTTTTATTTACACCGAAATTTAGATAAATCATATCATATTGATTATTGTTTTGCGTCAAATCATATTATTTCAAAAATGCAGAATATTACAGTTGGTGAATTTAAAGATTGGAAACAGTTAAGCGATCATAATCCAATAATTGTAACTTTCGAATTCGAGGAAATATAATTCCACTAAGATATTAGGTTATTAGTAGACATATTTATTAGTCAATTCTTATTTTTGGCAAAGCGAATTGTAAAAAGCAATTTTATTTTTAATCTTATTATATGAAAATTATAGCAGTCATTCCCGCACGTTACGCTTCCACTCGATTTCCAGCAAAGCTTATGCAAGACCTGGGAGGAAAAACAGTGATTTTAAAAACGTACGAAGCTGCGGTAAACACTAATTTGTTTCAGGATGTTTTTGTAGTAACCGATTCTGATTTGATATTCAACGAAATTGTATCTCATGGCGGAAAAGCAATCATGAGTATCAAAGAACATGAATCAGGAAGCGACCGGATAGCAGAGGCAATTGTAAACCTAGATGTCGATATTGTCATCAACGTTCAAGGAGATGAACCTTTCATTAATGCTGAACCGCTAAAAGAAGTAATTGAAGTTTTTAAACAAGACACTGACAAAAAAGTAGACTTGGCCTCTTTAATGAGAGAGATAACGACTAAGAATGAAATCAATAATCCTAACAACGTAAAAGTAGTTGTGGATCAAAGTAGCTTTGCATTGTACTTTTCACGATCGGTAATTCCATATCCTAGAGAAGAAAATGCGGGTGTTCGTTATATGCAGCACATCGGTATTTATGCTTTTCGAAAACAAGCATTGCTTGATTTTTATAGTTTGCCAATGCAATCATTAGAAGCCTCTGAGAAATTAGAGCAATTGCGCTACCTAGAATTTGGTAAGCGTATTAAAATGATCGAAACCACTCATGTTGGAATTGGCATCGACACCCCTGAAGATTTAGCGCGAGCAAGATTACTATTGTAAAATATTTTGCTTAATTTATTTTTGTACTCGGCCTGACCATTGTAATTCATAAATTAATTTGACTTAGATCAACCATAAGAATTATAAAAGCATCATGAATTCATGATGCTTTTTATTTTACCATACTATAAAGTACAACACAATACTAACGTCTTGTATTAAAAGTTAGTTATGATTTGAAATAAGAAAAATTATCATTGTTCTCCAATTTCAATAAAGTCTCATAAATAAGTTTAATTACATTTTCTACGTCATCACGATGTACCATTTCCACAGTAGTATGCATATATCGCAATGGTAAAGAAATTAATGCTGATGCAACACCACCGTTACTATAAGCAAAAGCATCCGTATCTGTTCCTGTAACTCTTGACGAGGCTAATCTTTGAAAAGGGATTTTGTTAGCTTCAGCAGTATCAAGAATTAATTCTCTTAAGTTATTTTGTACTGCAGGCGCATACGTCACAACAGGACCTTTACCTATTTTTGTTTCGCCTTCAATTTTCTTATCGATCATTGGAGTGGTAGAATCATGGCAAACATCTGTTACGATAGCCACATTAGGCCTGATCGTTTTAGTAATCATTTCGGCACCGCGCAAACCTACTTCTTCTTGAACCGAGTTGGTGATATACAATCCAAACGGAAGTTTAATTTTGTTTTCATGTAGTAAACGAGCCACTTCGGCAATCATAAAACCACCCATGCGATTATCAATAGCTCTACAAACAAATTTGTTATCGTTTAATATTGTAAAAGTATCAGGATAAGTAATCACACATCCTACGTGTACGCCCAGCGCCTCAACTTCTGCTTTGGTGTCGCAACCACAATCAATAAATATATTGGTTGGTTTAGGTACTTCTTCCTTGTCGCGCATTCGTGTGTGTATTGCAGGCCAGCCAAAAACACCCTTCACAATTCCTTTTTTAGTATGAATATTGACTCTTTTTGAAGGCGCAATTTGATGATCTGAACCACCATTTCTGATAACATAAATCAATCCATCGTCAGTAATGTAATTTACATACCATGAAATCTCATCTGCATGTCCTTCAATCACCACTTTGTATTTAGCATCAGGATTAATAACTCCTACGGCAGTACCATAAGTATCCGTGATAAAAGTATCAACATATGGTTTCAAATAATCCATCCATATTTTTTGTCCCTCTGCTTCGAATCCAGTTGGTGAAGCATTGTTTAGGTATTGTTCTAAAAAATCAAGTGAAGACTTTTTTAGTATCGTTTGTGTGCTCATAAAAATAATTTTTTGCTAAAATATAACTTTGGTATTACAGTTGTATATATAATGTATAATTTTACAAATAAATTAAGTCTTATGAAACGCATATTTTATATTATTCTCTTTTGTTTCCTGTCATTTGCAAGTAGTGCACAGGAAATTCCGGCTAACCCTAAACAAATGGGTTATGAGCTAAAAGAGACTGATGATGTTCTTAATGATACCATTCAGCTCGAAGAAATAGTGGTGTCGAAGGAAAAGCTAGATCCCGAGGCCAAAAAGCAGTTTCTAATTCTTCAAAATCGAGTTTACCGCACCTATCCGTATGCAAAATTAGCGTCTGAACGACTTACAGCTCTAAATAGGGGAATGGAACGGTTGTCAACAGACAGAGAAAAGAAGAAGTATTTCAAAATTGTTGAGAAATACCTTAATGACGAATTCGAAGCCCAGCTAAAAAAGTTATCTCGTAGTCAAGGCCGAATTTTAGTAAAACTAATCCATCGTCAAACAGGGGTTACTACATTTAATTTGGTCAAAACACTCAAAAGCGGGTGGAAGGCATTTTGGTCTAACACAGCAGCAAGTATGTTTGATATCAACCTGAAGTCTGAGTACGCACCCTTTGTTTCTAACGAGGATTTTTTGATCGAGACCATCCTAACGAGAGCTTTTGAGTCTGGTCGCTTGCAAAATCAACCGCCAGCCAATCCTGTCGATATAGATAAGTTAAATGATTTTTGGGAAAGCAATAAGAAAAACAATACGCTTCAAACGTTAACTAAATAAAACATAAAGCCGAAACTCTTGATTAAGTTGTTTCGGTTTTTTCTTTGGAGCTATTTCCTGCTATCCGTTTCAATCTTTTACGGGGATATAAATCCCCATAAAAGGATTTCCACTGCTATCAGGGCTAGGGGAGTTGTCGTTTTCGAGAAGATCTATGTGTCATTTGAACAACGCTGATTTATTCTCCTTATCTAGTTTTCTTTTATGCCTTATATATAGAAGGAAAAAAGCACCATCAAAACCTAACAACACGGCTCAATAGTCAAATCGCTAAATCTTAGATTCAATAGTTCCATACACAAACTACATATAGTAGCGTAATTATTTATGGAATTCACGATAGACGGTAAATCCACTAAATCCGCCAAATCCGCCTCATCCGCGTTCCCATATCTCCAAGCACAACCACAACCTACACATATACTATTTATATTCAGTACTCACCAAAAACAGCCAACCTACTAAATCACCCTGCCAATAGTTCCAATCACAAATACTTCACATATAAAATTAGCGTTCCAACAGCATCCAAACACCAACAGCAATAGAACAAAACGGTCATTAATCATTCTTTTTTCTTACAATTATAAAAATCACCAAATCTCCACTAGTTGTAATATTGTTGTTTTTCAATGCGTTAAAACTTGCAAAGAAAAAAGATTAAAAAAAGTATGTTATAAAGTATTGTTTAACGGTAAAGACTCACTACTTTTGCACCCGCAACAGCGACAAAGTTCTTTACATAATGACAAGCAAACGAAAAGGGAGTTGAAAATTTATTTTCAAATTATTTTTCAAAAAAGCTTGTGAGAAGTAAAAGAGTTTATTACTTTTGCACCCGCTTCGAGAGTCACGATAAGTGATCAAGGAGGGGAAAAAAAGATACACACGTTCGTAGACATATTGAATTGACAGCCGTTTTAAGAGAGATCTTAAAACAAAAGAATAAGAGTAATGAGATCGAGAGATTAAAGAATGAACCGATAGATCTTCAGTCAAAAATAAATAGCTTAGTAATAGGCGCATAATATACGATGAAGAGTTTGATCCTGGCTCAGGATGAACGCTAGCGGCAGGCTTAACACATGCAAGTCGAGGGGTAGTTGTCTTCGGATGATGAGACCGGCGCACGGGTGCGTAACGCGTATGCAATCTACCTTTCACA
>NZ_JAQWTM010000265.1 GCF_029242675.1 Flavobacterium sp. | reverse complement strand
CGGACGATATTTTCCAATCGAAATTAAGATGCCCACGTAAGCCAGTGAATTTCCCTTTTCTAATAGTAAGTCAATGTAATCTGAGATTGGCTGTTGTGCATCAATTTGGTCGATAAGGAATTTTTCCAAAGCCATTAGCGCACTAACAATACTGTGCGGCGCGCCTGTCGAGTCCCTAAACCAAAAATAAATACGCGAGTCACCAATGTACTCATGGTCTGTAGCATTAATATTTATAGTGACCTTTGGAACTTCTTTTTGTTCATGGGTAAACTTGTTTGTCCATTGCTGTGTGGCGAAATTAACAAGCGTTACTATAAAATCTATTCCAATTTTTGGTTGATTCTTTAAAAAATATAAAAAAGGTCCTCTCGTGTAAAACGTTGGAAACCATCCATGTGGCTCATTGATATCCAAATCGTAATTATGGTCATACCCAAAAGAAACTTCTTCAGGAGCTTCTATAAATAAGGCAAGTAAAATCTCTTTCGCTGTTTCGGGGTAAGAATTTATTACAGGGTTTAGTGCGTTTTTTTCAATGCAAATTTTTTCAAATGCGCTGTCTGGACTTTCATAAGGTCCATCAGGCCATTGAATTTTATCTCTTATCTTAAAGCCTCTAAAAATAGAATGTGGCTCGTCATCACTTGTATACTCTTGTTTCTTTTCATGTCTTTCAACTTTAATTCGTTTGCATAATTTTAAGGAGAGATCAATAACCTCTGTTGGGAATTCATTGACTGCCAAAAGCATTACTTTATAAGTCAGTTCATCAGCATCGCCTCGCACATAACCGCCACTATTGAATTTAAAGTCAAACATCCTTTTAGCATTTTCCACAGCTATTTCAGCACATTCCTCTCTGTAGGGGAACACAGTGGGTGTATATTCGAGCCATATTTTAGTAATTTCTGCAGTTTCCCGTCCAGCTAGAGTTAAAACTTCCAATTTATACAAATAAATGAATTTTAAGACTTCACCCCAATAAGGATGGTTTGGGGTTCTATTGTAGGTTGATGCTTGAGCTGTGGTATAACTACCCAATTCTTTTGCGATTTTTAATACATTCTGATTGGGCAGCGTAGCTTTTAGTAAAAACAGTTCCAAAAATCTTTTTAGCAGTTCACCATTATTAAGTTGGAAAAAATCCCAAAGAGCCAGTAAATAGATATAGGTTGACGCAGAAAAAATAATAGACTCAAGAAGCAAATCTTGGATTATTTTTTCTTTGGCATCGATAGTGCCCAATGTTTTAAATAACTTAATCCACTCTGAAGCATCACTTTTTTTATCCAGTAGGTAAATACCATACAATCGAATCGCCTTACACCATAAAGGCGATAAAAGTTCTTTAGTCTGCAGGTAACCTTTTACATTGGTATTATTACCCCGTATCAGTTTATAACTTGCCCAATCTCCAAACAAATCATGTGTCAGGTAAAGTTTATCTTCATTCTCAACAAAAATTTTACTCTGTTTTAGTACGTCCACAGGATTGGATTCTGCAATGCCAAAATCTGATAAGGCAATGCCTATGCTAAGGCTTTCAGCCTGCTTTTCCGAAAATTCTTTGACAAACCTAGAACTTGCTGCACCTTTAGATTCTATTTCTTCCTTCCATATCCAATCAATAATAGTGGATTCTCCAATAAAATCAGATTCTGAAATAGTAGCATTTTGAGTTAAATTATAAGCCAATAAATCCAGGTATTTTAAATTGTTCAGGATTGGTCGTAAATGCACATGCTTAAACAATTGCGATAATTTTGGAAAATGGGATGTTAATTCGGATATATTGGTATAAGCATCTTTATCCACCTTAAAGGGAATGGAGCTTAAGGTTATGTTTATTCTGTAAAGCCTTTCCAAAACATCATTAAAATCATCAGTCTGGCATGTAAAAATAATTTTCCACGGAGATGATGGATCACCCGCAATAAAAAGTATAGCATAAAGTAAATTCAATTCAGCTTCTTTAAAAAACCTGTCTATGCCGTCAATAAACAAATATCCGGTTTGTTGCACCTTAGTGAACAAATCAGGTAAATCATTTTGAAGTCCAAAAAAGTTATTCAAGCTTCCATGTTGTAGAGATTGGGAATCTATCCAAACATATTTGTCATTTAGTGAAAGCTTTTGCTGAATATATTTTTTTGCCAAAACAGATTTTCCATAACCAGATTTTCCCAAAATAAAAACAGTCTGGTTGTCTTTTAATAAATTTTCAATTTTGTCCAATTCCGTAGAATTAGACAATGTAACTTTATTTCCGATCTTATCTTGAATCGAGGCAATCCTTGATTTACTTTTGGCAATAATTTTATTCCAGTCATGAATATGGTTGGTATAGCCTTTTAATTGAAAATGGCTTTTAAGTTT
>NZ_JAQWTM010000226.1 GCF_029242675.1 Flavobacterium sp. | reverse complement strand
CTCCTGTACTTCGCTCGGATTTTCAAATCCTAGATCTAAAATCGCTTTCAGTAACGATTCACTCAATCCTAATTGTTCAAATTTATTCATATGTATTTTTAAAATAGGGTGCAAAATTACTCTAAATTATTCATATAAACTAATGCAAACTTAAGAATTAATGTTTTATTAGTAATTGATTATCAGAAAGTTGTGTAACTGTAAAACGCATTGTATTTTATGAAGTGGTTAAAAAGCGCTATCTTTTTTAAGTTATAAATGCAGAATGAGTATTTTTTAGTAACTATTTGACAGCATTTAAATAGTGAATGAGTTGGTTTGTTGCTTTAGCTCGATGACTAATTTTATTTTTCAATTCGGCTGAAAGTTCCGCAAAGGTTTGATTGTAATTGGTTGGTTTAAAAATAGGGTCATATCCAAATCCTCCTGTGCCTGATTTTTGCGTAGTTATAGCTCCTTCGGCAATACCGGTAAACAGATGCTGCTTGCCCTTGTAATTTAGTGCAATAACAGTTTTGAAAGCAGCATTTCGGTTGGATTTTGAAAGTAGCTGTTCTAAAACCTTATCCATATTATCAGCAGCGTTACGTTGCGGTCCTGCATAACGAGCGGAATAAACTCCTGGTTCGCCATTTAACTCGTCGATTTCAAGTCCTGTGTCATCGGCAAAGCAATCGTAACCATATTTATCTGATACATAATTAGCTTTTAAAATGGCGTTACCTTCAATAGTATCCGCAGTTTCGGGAATATCCTCAAAACATCCGATTTCTTCTAATCCTATTAATTCAATTGTATCAGGTAATAATTGTTGTATTTCGGCAATTTTATTTTTGTTGTTGGAGGCGAAAACGATTTGCATGTAATGAGTTTTAATTTACACTAGCAAAGATATAAATTATTTAAAAACTATTTTTTTTCATAAGGATGAGGTTAGCGATTTTTTTTTGCTTTTGATTTAACTAGGGTAGGCGAGTCGGCTAATGAATTGCGGTGTTTTTATTGAAATGAAGAAAAACTACAGTTGTTTAATGCCTATGTATTTGTAATAAATTGAATTGATATTCCTTATTGATTACAAAAGGCTTAGCTGTTTTTTTCATAATAGTTTACTTCTTTATAAAAGGTGTAGGGTAAACTAGAACTTTTATTTATTTTAAAATTATTGAAGTTTAAAATAAATAAGCTATATTTCCTTACCAATTTAAGAAAAAGTTAAAGGGTTAAAAACTAATAGTTGTTTTTAACCGCAGTTAATTGAATAACATTTACTTCAATAAAAATGCATAACAATACCCCTACTAGTAGATTATGTCTCGCTATTTTAATGTTATTGTGCTCAAGTACATACTCCCAATATGTTTTTCGTCAAGATACATTACCCAATACGGTCTCACTTCAAAATTTCACCTATCTAGCCGCTGTAGGTGAACAGGAAATGGATGTCAATTTTGTTTTAAAAAATTATGATTCCTTCAATGCAATTAATTTTAAGAATACCAAAGATTATCTGGTTTTTACCGAGAGTAACTTTTGGTCTATGACTACTATTATTAATGAGACAAATTCTGAGCTACATTATTACCTGGAGACAGCTAGACCCATTACTAATCTTGTAGAACTTTAAATAGTAGATGTGAACTCTGGCTCTATTGTAAAGGAAATTAGTGGAGATGGCATTGCTTATAAAGACCGTAGCCATCCCAACCGAAGAAGTCTTTTTGATTTAAAAATTCAGCCCAAAGCTAATTTAAAATTAGTCTTACATGTTAAAAGCGATGGCGAAGTACTCAAATTACCACTAGTGCTATACTCTGCAGATGGTTTTGTTGAAATGAATTCAATGGAACAATTTCTGTTTGGTATTTTTTATGGGATATTGTCAATAGTCGCAATAATTTATTTATTTTTCTTCTTTGCACTAAAAGAGTCCACTTTTCTATATTATAGCTTATACGTTATTTCTGTCGGGTTATTGCAATTTGCGTTAGATGGTTTTTTTTATCAATACGTTACCCCAGGCGGAGGTTGGTTTTCTAATCATGCAGTTTTGTTTTTTGCAATAATAGGTGCTTTTTTATCTGGAAAGTACAGCGAAGTTTTTTTGAACATAAAAAAGCACAGCAAAGTCCTCTTCAAGTTATTTAACATGAGTTATGTATCGTTGTTAGTTTTGTTGTTTTTTTCAGCTTTAGTGCCTGCCGCTTTGCCTTATTGCTATAAGATTGTCAATTTGTTGGTTTTGGTTTTTTTATTATTAATTATTTTTTCTATCATCTATTTATATGTCAAGAAAAAGCCTATCGATACTTTCTTTACTATAGGTATTTTTTTCCTGATTGTAGGGTTTGGTGTTTTTATTTTGAACAATCTTGGATTTATCGAAAATACGTTTACCACTCAAAATAGTTCGAAAATAGGTACGGGACTAGAACTTATTTTCTTGTCACTTTCAATGTCCAATTTAATTAGGAATTTAAAAAATGAAAAGAATGAACTCAACCGTCTTGCCTTAATACGTTCGGAAGAAATGAATGATTTAAAATCATATTTTTTATCCAATATTAGCCATGAATTAAGAACACCCCTTAATGCCATCATGAATTTAATAGACTCTATTTCTACTGAGGTAGAGGATGTTAAAATCAAGGACAATTGTAAGGTTATCAAATATTCTTCTCAAAGTTTGCTGAGTTCTGTAAATGATATTCTTGATTTTTCTAAAATAGAAAAGAATGAGTTAACGTTAGATAAAGCTCCGTTTGATCCTTTAAAATTACTAGAGGAGATCGAAATTAGTGCTGAGATTAGAGCAAAGGAAAAGGGATTAGAATTTAGATTTGAAAAGCCAAACGCCATACTGGTGCAGTTTGTAGGAGATGAAATGAGATTGTCTCAAATTGTGAATAATTTGATCAATAATGCGATAAAATTTACTTCGACAGGTTATGTTTCGTTTAAGATTGCTAGTGAGCAGTTGACTGCTAACAAGGCAGCTTTACAATTAATTATTTCTGATTCAGGAATGGGTATTGCTGAGGAAAAAATAGTGAGTATTTTTGATTCCTTTTCTCAAAATTCGATTAATAATACAAGGAAATTTGGCGGGCTAGGTTTGGGATTATTTATTGTAAAAACTCTTGTGGAGTTGCAAGGCGGTCGGATTAGTGTTGAAAGCGAAGTTGGTAAGGGAACAACTTTTAAGATTGATATGGAGTTTGAAACTGTTGAGGTTAAAAAAGCAGCGCCTGTCGACTTAGATATGCCAGATGTATGCGATTTAGGAGGGAAGACTTTGCTAGTAGTGGAGGATAATGCGATTAATCAAATGGTAATTAAAATGATTACTAAAAAATGGTTGAACACTACAGTATTTTACGCTTTAAATGGTCAGGAAGGCTTAAATACCTTAAAGGAGCATCATATAGATTTAGTGTTGATGGATTTACAAATGCCTATCATGGACGGTTATGAAGCAACCATAGCCATTCGCAATGGTTTAGTAGGAAGTAAATACAGCACAATTCCTATCATAGCAGTGACTGCGGATGTTATGGAAGGAACTAAGTTGAGAACCAAAGAAATTGGCATGAACAATTATTTGTCCAAGCCAATTAAAAAAGAAATTTTATTTTAAGCCGTAAAGGATTTACTTTAACTAAAGCGCAATCGAACAAATACATGTTTGATCCCCTTTTTGTCGGACTCTCTTTCGTCAATCTCTAGGATATCTGTTAATGTTTTTAGCATCGGCGTGAGCTTAACAAATCCGTAATTACGGGGGTCAAATTCGGGTTTTTTCTTAACAATTAAGTTTCCAACATCACCAAGAAATGCCCATCCATCATCATCTCCAATGTCTTCAATGGTGGATTCGATTAATTCAATGGTAGGCTCATCTATTTTATTAAGTGGTTTTTGAGCTGGTTTTTCAACTGCTTTTACTGTTGTTTTTTCAACCGGCTTTTTAGTGTCATTATTTTGTTTAGGTGCTTTTTTCTTAATTGCACCATCTAAGACTTCGATAAATATAAAACGATCGCAAGCGCTTATAAATGGTTTTGGTGTTTTTTGTTCACCAATACCGATAACTTTCATTCCTGCTTCTCTCAACCTAATTGCTAATCTGGTGAAATCACTATCACTAGAAACGATACAAAAACCATCTAGTTTTCCGGTGTACAGTAAATCCATAGCATCAATGATTAATGCGGAATCCGAAGAGTTTTTGCCTGAAGTGTAACTGTATTGTTGGATAGGGGTGATAGCATGCTCTAATAAAACACCTTTCCATCCATTGGCATTTGGACGCGTCCAATCTGCGTAAATACGTTTGGTGGTTGGTGTTCCAAATTTTGTTATTTCTTCCATCATTCCTTTTACATTGCTGTAAGGAACATTGTCAGCATCTATTAATACAGCTAGTTTAAGTTCTTTAGTAAGTTGAGACATAAAATAATTGGTGTAAATTTAGTCAAAGATACAAAGTTTAATCGATTCTGTTTTAGGACTATTTCAATTGACTATTGTTTTGTTTGGCAAAAAACAGTTATCTTGGCTTAAAGAATGTTGTAGAATAGCAATTTTGTACTTTCGCTAAGCAAAAAGAAAGTTGGTGTAACTGGGTTAGTAAAAAGTAGAGTCGTCTATTCGAAAATAAATATAATTTAGCTACTTTTATAAAATTTAAATAATTATTTTTGCAACTTCTTAAAATTAAAATTATTACTTAACGATATTATGGTAAAGGATTTATTCGAAAGAATTCAAAACAATAAAGGACCACTAGGAAAATGGGCTTCACAAGCTGAAGGCTATTTTGTTTTCCCTAAATTAGAAGGTGAACTAGGGCCAAGAATGAAGTTTCATGGAAAGGATATTTTGAATTGGAGTATAAACGATTATTTGGGCCTAGCTAATCATCCTGAAGTTCGTAAAGCAGATGCTGACGCGGCTCTAGAATATGGTGCAGCCTATCCGATGGGTGCGCGTATGATGAGTGGGCATACCACATATCACGAGCAATTAGAGAACGAATTGGCTGCTTTTGTACAAAAAGAATCTGCTTATTTGTTGAATTTTGGATACCAAGGAATCATGTCTTGTATTGACGCCCTTGTTACTAAAAACGATATTATTGTTTATGATGTGGATGCTCATGCTTGCATCATTGATGGTGTTCGTTTACACATGGGTAAACGATTTACGTACAAGCATAATGACCTAGAGAGTATGGAAAAAAACCTGCAACGTGCTACTAAAATGGCTACGGAAACAGGTGGAGGTATACTTTTTATCACTGAAGGTGTTTTTGGAATGCGCGGTCAGCAAGGTAAGCTAACTGAGATCGTTGCGATGAAGGAAAAGTACAACTTCCGTCTTTTAGTTGATGATGCTCACGGTTTTGGAACCTTAGGTAAAACAGGAGCTGGAGCAGGGGAAGAGCAAGGTTGTCAAGACGGAATCGATGTTTACTTTTCGACTTTTGCAAAGTCAATGGCTAGTATTGGTGCTTTTTTAGCAGCTGATAAAGACATTATTGATTATTTAAAATACAATTTGCGTTCTCAAATGTTTGCTAAGGCATTGCCTATGATTCAAACAATTGGAGCACTGAAAAGATTGCAATTGTTGCGAGATAATCCAGGCTTAAAAGATAAACTTTGGGAAAATGTAAATGCATTACAAAGTGGATTGAAAGAAAAGGGATTCAACATTGGGGATACTAACACTTGTGTAACACCTGTTTATCTTGAAGGATCAATTCCAGAGGCAATGATCATGGTGAACGATTTAAGAGAAAATTACAATATATTTTTATCAATAGTAGTTTATCCGGTTATTCCAAAAGGGATCATTTTGCTAAGAATGATTCCTACAGCATCACATACACTAGCTGATATCGATGAGACATTAACCGCTTTTGAAGCTATTCGTGAAAAATTAATAGGCGGAACTTATAAAGAAATTGCTGCTAGAACTACAGTAGATTTAGACGCATAATAGTCCAATACAAGCATAAAAAAATCCATTTACGAAAGTAAATGGATTTTTTTTGTTTTGGTATCTAGATTTAAAGTGTTAATCTAAAAGTTTTTCTGCGGCAATGCACCACAGGATCAAAATTCTTCCAGATAGCATGTATAGCATGGTTATCAGCTAATTCTGGTGTGCGAATGCAATTTTGAATTCCTTTCTCGGTAAACGTCGTATGGTATTCCTTAAAAATGATAGCATGTGCTCCTTTACTTTGATAATCAGGATGAACACCAATAAGATAAAAAGTAACGTCTTTACTGTTTTTCCTAGCATTTAAAAGATGGTAAAAACCAAAAGGGAAAAGTTTTCCATTTGCTTTTTGTAAAGCGCGAGAAAAGCTTGGCATTACTATAGCAAAAGCTACTAAATTATGATCTTTATCTTCGACAAATTTTATGTATTCAGGATTTATAAAACTGATGTATTTTTTTTTGAAATACTCTTTCTGGATATCTGTAATAGGAACAAAAGACGATAAACTAGCGTACGAAGCATTAAATAGATCAAACATTTTGTCTACATAAGGCAAAACGTCTTTCGTCTTTTTAAAATTTAATTCTTTTAATTGATACCTTCTTTTAATTAATTCTTGCGCTTTATCAAAATAATCTAGTTTAACATTTTCGAACGGAAACTTACTCTCGATATATTCTTTCTCAGTAACATAGCCTAACTTCTCAAAATGAGTGGCATAATACGGATGGTTGTACCAAGTAATCATCGTGCCTAATTGATCAAAACCTTCGGTTAAGACGCCTACTTTATCTAAATTAGAAAAACCCATTGGTCCCTCAACATATTCTAAATTATTTTTGCGACCTAGCTCATATACTTTTTCAAGTAGTGCTTTTGTTACTTCTATGTCATTAATTACATCAAACCAACCAAAGCGGACTTTACTCTTTTTTTGATCATTAACCTCGCTCCAATTGATGATAGCGGTAATTCGACCAGCTATTTTATTGTTTTTGTAAGCGAGATAAAAGTAAGCTTCGGCATTTTCAAAAGCGGGGTTTTTAGTTTTGTCAAATGACTCTAGTTCATCTGCAATTATTGGTGGTACCCAAAATTCGTTGTTTTTATAGAGTTCAAAAGGAAATTTTATGTATTCAGTAAGTTCCTTTTTGGTATGGACTTCTTTAATAGTAATCATTATTTTTTTTATATTTTGTCTCGTTATTCAATTGCATCCTTGCGTTTTTTGTCTTTTTTCTCCGCTTTCTTTTCTGACTTAGACTTTTTTCTTCCGCTATTGTCTAAATTCATTCTAACTTCCTTATAATTGGCATTATAGCGCCATGAAAAACCTAGCCCTCCATAAAATATTGTTGGAGTATCTTTAAAATTAGTACTTACTGAGGCGTCAATTTGCATGTCTTTAGTTAGTAAGAATGCGGCACCTCCACGCAAAATAGCATCGCTGTAAAAGTCGCTTTTATATCCTTGATTTTCAATAAATCCAGACCATTTTTCACTTATTCCTTTGGTTAAAGTAATGGCGTAGCCATAACTTGGGAAGTCAGTAGTGACATAATCGGCAATAATATTAGTTACAAAAACCCAAGAACCATCACCTAGGTGGTTTTGAGTAATAAGCATTATTTTAGGCGATATCGAAGCATCTGCAGAAAAGGAATAGGGATTGTTTTTCATGGTGAAATTCGCTCCTGCATATAGCGATACGGCAGGTACTAGTTGTCTCCAATTGAATTTTTGATTCGCTTTCCAACTGTAGATATTAATCTTTTTTTCGTAATTTTTAAAAGGATCGTAAATCAAGTATTTCGCTCCTAAAACGGTTTGCTTCAGTCCTGCTTTGTTAATACTACTGAATGGTGTGTTAAAATCAGCATTTTGGTACTGCAAGTTGGCTACAACTTCCAACCGTTCCATTAATGCGCCATATCTCAGTGTCAGATCAGCTCCAAAACCTTTGGCATCGTATCCAAGTAGTACATGGTTTTCATGAATTCCGTAGGCACCTGTTTCGACTTGAATCACTGATTTTCCTACTGCAAAGGCTGACATAGTAACTCCAGGTCTGTTAGAGTTGATTTGATCAGTATGCTGAGCATAATTAGAACTACAAATCAGTACTAGAACTAAAAGCGAGTATAATTTAGATTTTGACATATTCTTTGCTGTTTAAAATAATAACGTATTTCAAATGTACTATATTTTATCATTTATTTAAGAGTCATATTTTAAGTTTGTTCCTAATTTTCGACTTTGATTCCTTAATTTTGCTAAAAAATATCTACTTATGGAAACGGCTTCATTTACTGGTTTTGTAAAAACTATCTTTTATAGTCTCATGTTTTACTATGTTTTAAAATTTCTAGCAAAGTTATTTCTTCCGCTATTAGTTAAAAAAGTAGTTGAAAAAGCAGGCCAGAATTTCCAACAGCAACAACAAAACTACTCTCAGGATAATTCATGGCAAAGGACAGCTGCGAAAGATGAGATTATCTACAACACAGCCAATGCAAAAAAACCAAAAGAAACTAAAAAAGTAGGGGACTATGTTGATTACGAAGAAATAGATTAATTTTGGTCCTGAAAATCTCCTTTTTTATTAAATTAAAAGTTTTAAATTGAAAATAGTAAATAAATTTTATCCGCATATTTTAGCCCTTATTGGTTTTATTATAGTTTCACTAATTTATTTCTATCCCGTACTTCAAGGGAAGCAAATTTTTCAATCAGATATTGTTCAATATACGGGAATGGCTAAAGAGCAAAATGACTTTAGAGCCACTGAACACCTGGAACCATACTGGAGCAACAGTGCCTTCGGAGGTATGCCAACGTACCAGTTAGGAGCAAAATACCCTTATGATTTTATTGGCGCGATAGATGATGTTTTACGTTTTTTACCTCGTCCAGCGGATTATTTATTTTTATACTTTTTAGGTTTTTATGGATTATTACTTGTCTTAAAAGTAGATCCTTTAAAAGCGTTTTTTGGCGCAGTGGCTTTTGGGTTTTCTACTTATCTCATCATAATTTTAGGAGTAGGGCACAATGCCAAAGCACACGCGATTGCCTATATGCCCATGGTTATTGCCGGTTTTATTCTAGTTTTCAGAAAACGATATGTAGTAGGCGGTTTACTTACTTTGTTTGCAACGGCGCTTGAAATCAATGCGAACCACTTTCAAATGACCTACTATCTTTTGATTTTCTTGTTGATTCTGTCCAGTTATTTTATATATTTCGAACTTAAGAAGAAAGACTTTAAGTCCTTGTTTATCTCAATTGGTGTCTTAGCGGTAGCCGGAATTCTCGCAATTGGTGCGAATGCTACAAATTTATTAGCAACAGCTGAGTATGCTAACTTTAGTACTCGTAGTAAAAGTGAGCTAAACTTTAATCCAGATGGATCTAAAAATACGGCTAGTACCGCTATGAGTCGTGATTATATTACAGAGTACAGCTATGGAGTGGCAGAAAGTTTTAATTTAATTGCTCCTAGACTTTTTGGGGGCTCTAATCATGAAGCCGTAGGTACGGATAGTAGTATGTATGACTTTATGGTAGGGCAAGGCGTGCCAGAAGGTCAAGCAGCTGATTTTGCATCGGGCTTACCTACCTATTGGGGAGATCAACCTATTGTTGCGGCACCCGCATACATTGGTGCAGTTGTTTTCTTTTTAGCTTTAATTGGCTTATTTATTGACGATCGCAAAATAAAATATGTATTTCTATCGGGAGCAATAGTGTCGCTTTTATTATCTTGGGGTAAAAATTTTCCAGCTCTAACAGACTTTTTTATTGATAACGTTCCCATGTACAATAAGTTTAGAGCGGTGTCCTCTATTCAGGTTATATTAGAATTATGTTTTCCGGTTCTCGCGATAATGGGTCTGCAGTCCTTTTTTAAATTAGAAAAAGAGCTGCGATGGAAATCCCTTTGGCAACCTACTGCAGCTGCTCTAGGATTGATTATATTATTGTTCTTTGGCAAGAGTCTTTTTGATTTTGAGGGACCTAACGACAGTTATTTTGTACAGAGTTATGGGCCAGGTTTTGTAGATGCTTTAAAAGCAGATAGAATGAGCTTGTACAGTGCCGATTTATTGCGCTCAGGCTTCTTTATAGTCTTAACTGCAGGTGTTTTATGGTTATTCATAAAAAATAAAATCGCTCAAAATACAGCTATTATTCTCGTGGGACTGTTTATGGTTTCTGATTTGTTTTTTGTGGATAAAAATTATGTATCATCCAAGGATTTTGTTAGTGCAAGAGAGGTACAAGTCCCTTTTGTAGAAACGCCTGCTGATGCCATGATTTTACAAGACACTACACATTACCGCGTGTTCGAAGTAAGTGGGAATTTTTCGAGTGCTCGCGCTTCTTATTTTCATAAATCAATTGGTGGCTATCATGCTGCTAAACCTAGAAGGGTACAGCAGTTATTTGATTACCAAATTGCCAAAAACAATTTGGAAGTCTTGAATATGCTTAATGTAAAATATGTAATTCAAACTGATAAAGAAGGCAAAGAATTTCCTGTTATTAATCCAGATGCAAATGGAAATGCATGGTTTGTAAATGATATTAAGTTAGTCAATAAAGCCGATGACGAAATGAAGATGCTTAACAATATCAATACTAAGAAGGCAGCTATTTTTAATATTCATTTGTATGGTGCTAAATTTAAAAATGCGCGTTTAAAGCGAAATTTAGATACTACGGGTACAATTACTTTGAATGTTTATAAGCCTAACTACATCAAGTACAGTTCAGATAGTAAAAAAGAGGGCTTAGCTGTTTTTTCTGAAATTTATTATGAAAAAGGATGGAACGCCTACATTGATGGCGAAAAGACTAGCCACTTTCCTGTAGATTACGTCTTAAGAGGGATGATGGTTCCCGAAGGAAAGCATACAATAGAGTTCAAATTTGAACCCGATGTAATACAGACGGGAAGTAGTATTACAATAGCTAGCGGAATAGGTATTTTAATCTTGTTGGTTGCCGGTATTTATTTTGAAAAGAAGAAGATCGCCAAGATAATAGACTAATTATATTTTTTAAATAAGTCTAGTCATAACGGTAACCCACCAACAATTATAAATTGGAACATAAAAAAATCTTAATTATTACTTATTATTGGCCTCCCGCTGGTGGTCCTGGAGTGCAACGATGGCTTAAGTTTGTCAAATATTTGCCCGACTTTGGAATTGAACCGGTGGTTTATATTCCCCAAAATCCAACGTATCCAATTATCGATAAAAATTTAGAAAAAGATGTTTCAGATAAAGCAATAATACTGCGAAAAAATATCTTTGAGCCCTATCAACTGGCTTCATTTTTGTCTAAGAACAAAACTCAGAAAATGAATTCGGGGATTATTCCCAATCAAAAAAAACAGCAGTTTTTAGATAAGGTATTATTATGGATTCGCGGAAACTTGTTTATTCCTGATGCCCGCTGTTTTTGGGTGAAACCATCAATAAAGTATTTGGAAAACTATATCACTGAGAATAATATCGATACCATCATTACATCGGGTCCGCCTCATAGTTTACATTTAATAGGTTTGGGTTTAAAAAATAAGTTAGACTTAAAATGGTTTGCTGATTTTCGTGATCCTTGGACAACCATAGGTTATCATAAATCACTAAGACTTTCGGCTTATGCCGCTAAGAAGCATAAAAAATTAGAGCATCAGGTTTTAAATACAGCAGATGCAATCATAGTGACTAGTAAAACTACTAAAACCGAATTCCAAGCGCTGACTACAAAACCTATAACTGTTATTACAAATGGTTTTGATACTGAAATTGTACCAACTCAGGTTAAGGATACTAAATTTAGTTTGGCACATATAGGCTCCTTTTTATCGAATCGAAATCCTGTAATCCTATGGGAAAGCTTAGCAGAGTTAATTGAAGAAATCCCTAGTTTTAAACGTGATTTAGAACTAAAACTTATAGGAGCGGTAAGTCAAGAAGTATTAGATGCGATTAGCGCAAGGACTTTAGCTACTTACCTCAATACAATGGGTTACGTTTCACATAGTGTGGCTATTGCCGAACAACGTAAATCTCAGGTGCTTTTATTGATCGAAATTGATTCTGAGGATACCAAAAGTATTATTCCTGGGAAGTTATTTGAATATATGGTTTCTAACCGACCTATAATTGCCATAGGTCCTAAAAACTCTGATTTTGAGTCAATTATTAAGGATACTAACACTGGAGTGTTTTTTGAATACAACCAAAAGGAGAAACTCAAACAAACAATTACACACTATTACAATCAATATTTAGAGGGAAATTTACAAGCACATGGAGTAGGTGTCGAAAAGTATTCTCGCAAAAATCTAACGGGAGAGTTAGTAGCACTTCTTAATAACTAATAATCAATTCCTAAATTACCATGGGTATAGTACTAAATCAGTCTTTAAAAAATACGATAATCACTTATATTGGTTTTGGGATTGGCGCTATCAATACAATTTTTTTATATCCTTATTTTTTAGGCGCTACGTATTACGCGTTAACTAATTATATACTATCGGCTTCTAGTATTGTTATGCCATTACTTGCTTTTGGAATGCAAAACACCTTGGTTAAGTTTTATTCACAGTGTAAAACGGAACAAGAGGAAGACCGGTTTCTCTCTTTCTCCGTCTTTTTTCCACTGGTCTTATCGGTTCCATTGTTGCTGATTGGCTGGTTCTTTTTTGATGAAATAGCAGCTTATTTGTCGAAAGAAAATCCAATCGTTAAAGATTTTTTATGGCTAATTCCTTTTACAGGATTGTGTATGGCATACTTCGAGATATTTTATGCTTGGGCGCGTGTACACATGCATTCCGTGTTTGGTAATTTTATTAAGGAGGTTGGATTACGTACATTTTCATTATTCGCGTTGATTGCTATTTATTACAATTGGATAACAATCGTACAGTTCGTTTATGTAACAGCGGCAATTTATTTTGTAGCTTTGATTGTAACGATGTTGTATGCTTTTTACTTAAAAAGACCTAACTTTCAACTTGGGCTTCCTCATAATTTTAAAGATATAGTTGTTTACACTTTTTTCATTATTTTATCAGGGAGTGTAGCTACTTTGTTGCTAGATATTGATAAGATTATGCTTAATCAATACATTAAAATAGAGAATATTGCCTATTATTCTATCGCTACTTACATTGCGTTAGTTATCTCCGTTCCAAGCAGAGCGATGCATCAGATAGTATATCCCATCACTGCAAAATTAATGCACGAAGACAAACAAGAGGAATTGAATGAACTTTATAAAAAGACTTCGATTAATTTACAAATCGTAGGTGGTTTTGTCATGCTTTGTATTTTTGTAAATATCAATCAGCTGTATGATATGATTCCTAAAGAGTATGGAGGAGGAGTTTTAGTCGTTTTTATGATTGGTCTGTCAAAGTATTTTGATTTAATTTTAGGAAATAATAATGCCATTATTTTTAATACAAAATATTATAGGGCAGTGTTGTTTTTGGGTGTGGTTTTAGTTTTTCTAACCGTTATTTTAAATATGATTTTTATACCAATGTTTGGTATTCTAGGTTCGGCTTTTGCGACATTATTATCTATTACCTTATACAGTTTGGCAAAGCTAATGTTCGTGGTGAAACGCTTGCACTTGTATCCATTTACCAAAGAAACCGTTTATTCGATGTTGTTGACCTTTGGGTTGTTCTTGTTGTTTTATTTTTGGCAATTTCCTTTTAATCCCATAATTGCAATTATCTTAAAATCAATATTAGTAACTATTGCTTATGTTTATTTGAACTTTAAGTTTAAATTGTCGCTACAAATCAATGAAGTCTTAGATGGATTATTAAAGAAATTCAAATTAAGCAACTAAACTTCTGTAGTAAAGCCTACCTGTGTTAATCACTAAATGTGGGTATTGACTTGATTTGATTTTCTTTTTATTTTTGTTTAGTTATACTTGAAACTAGTTTTGGAGCAAACATTACAATTATGAAAAGAGATCAGTTTATTAGGGAAGAGGACTGGGAAAATTATCTTTCTATTTTGTCTTCAAAAGTAAATAGCGGGTTCGTTATTGAAGAAAAAAATGACAAACTACCTTTTACGGTTTTATCCAAAGAAAATAGGAAAGTCAATCACAATTTTAATTTGCTACTTTGTTGCATAACCTTGGGACTTTGGTTGTTCGTTTGGGCGTATTTATACTATTCCTCAAATAAAAAAAGGAAAATATTAGTTGCAATTGATGAAGATGGAAAAACCTTTGTTGAGAACTGTTTTTAAACTATATTTGCATGTATAAAATTCTAACATTTTTTTAAATCACTCTTATGAAAAAAGCTATTTTATCCTTAGCAGTAATTTTAATTAATTTTTCTGTTATTTCCGCTCAAACAGATGGCTCAACATCAACTCAGCAGGATTCTGTAGTAGTAATTAAAGAAAATAATTTACCAAAAAAAAACAATATTAAGTTTAGCTTAACGAGTCTTATTTTTAATAATTACCAATTTCAATATGAGAGAAGTTTAACCAAACGCATAGGTGTAGTTATAGGTTATAGTTTTATTCCAAAGGGTGCTGTTCTATATAAAAGTCAGTTAAGTGATTTAACATCAGGAAGCTCAGATACACAAGGAATGTTTGATAATACTGAATTAGGTTATACTGCTATTACTCCTGAGGTACGATTTTATGTAGGAAAGGGGTACGGAAAAGGATTTTATATCGCACCTTTTTATAGAAATCTAAAGTATGATGTCACAGGAGTTAGATTTACTTACACAAATCAAATTGGTGGAAAAGATAATATTGATATGGGTGGTAAACTTAGTGCAAATACTTTTGGACTTCAATTTGGAGCACAGTTTAATTTAGGGAAACACCTTATTTTAGATTGGTGGATAGCAGGAGCACATTACGGTACATCTCAAGGGAATTTTGTGGGTGTAACGTCAAGAACGTTAACAGCTTTTGAACAAAATGAATTACAAAAAGAGCTAGATAAAATTGAACTACCGTTATCGGATGTTAACGCTAAGGCGAATGCAAATGGAGCAACGATTAATATCAGCGGTCCATGGGCTGGGGTTCGAAGTGGAATAAGTTTAGGTTACAGATTCTAGAAATAAGAGAGATATAAATAAAAAAGCAGAAAAATAGTTACTATTTTTCTGCTTTTTTATTTATAAAACTTCTTTTAAATAAACTCCAGTAATGGATTTTTTGTTTTTAGCTATTTCTTCAGGTGTACCTACTGCAAGCAATTGACCACCGTTCTCACCGCCTTCGGGTCCTAGATCAATAATCCAATCACCACATTTTATCAAGTCTAGGTTGTGTTCTATAACTAGTATAGAATGGCCTTTTTCGATTAAAGCATCAAAGGAAGCCAAGAGTTTTTTAATATCATGAAAATGCAAACCAGTTGTAGGCTCATCAAATACAAAAAGAGCTTTATCTTTAGTTGCTCCTTTAACTAGAAAAGAAGCCAATTTGATACGTTGTGCTTCTCCACCAGAGAGCGTTGAGGACGATTGCCCTAATTGAACGTAACCCAAACCAACATCTTGCAATGGCTTTAGTTTTTGTGTAATCTTAGCTTGCTTATTATTCTCAAAAAACGCTACTGCATCATCGATAGTCATAGTTAGAATATCATGGATGTTTTTGTCGTTAAAGGTGACTTCAAGGACCTCTTTTTTAAAGCGTTTGCCATGACAGGTTTCACACGGTAATTGTACATCGGCCATAAAAACCATTTCCACATTGATCGAACCTTCACCTTTGCAGGTTTCACAACGTCCACCATCTACGTTAAACGAAAAATGTTTGGCTTGATACCCTCTTATTTGTGATAGTTTCTCTTTCGAAAATAAATCTCTGATATCATCGTAGGCTTTGATGTAGGT
>NZ_JAQWTM010000209.1 GCF_029242675.1 Flavobacterium sp. | reverse complement strand
TCCATATGGCTTACCTTTAGCTTTGAATTTATTTATTGTTTTTATTTTCCTCTTTTCGATATGGGATATAAAAAGGAAAAAGAAAAAATTGGAACAAACATTCATTGAAATATTTGAAATTGAAAATGTAACTGATTTATCAAACAACGATCCAAAGTCCATACAAAAGTAGTCGGGTTAAGAAAACGATAGTAATAAATATGCAGCACACACAAATAACAACAATAAATGACTGATAAAATCATAGTTGTAGCCGGAGGAACAGGGAATCTTGGTGGCCGAATCGTAAAAGCCTTGTTAGAAAAAAACGCCAAAGTTCGGGTTTTAGTACGTGCCACTTCTGACAAAGAAAAAGTAAGCCAGCTAGAACGCAGTGGGGCAAAAATCTTCGTAGTAGATTTGACAAACCAACAAGAAATAGCCAACGCTTGCAGTGGTGCAACATGCGTAGTTTCTGCACTTGCAGGATTAGAAGACGTTGTTATCGAGACACAAAAAGTCCTGCTAAATGGAGCGATTTTGGCTGGAGTAGCCCGATTTATTCCTTCTGATTTTTCATTAGACTTCACGAAATTTAAGGATGGCGAAAATCGCAACTTAGATTTACGAAGAGCATTTCATAGCTACTTAGACACTACTTCTATTGCTTCAACAACTATTTTTAATGGTGCATTTATGGATATGCTTACGAACGAAATACCGATGATCATTTTTAAAAAGAAACTGGTTCTTTATTGGGGAGATGCTAACCATAAAATGGGATTTACCACTTTAAACGATACCGCCAAGTTTACTGCAAATGTAGCGTTAGATAGCACCACACCTCGGTTTTTACGGATTGCCGGTGATCAAATAAGCCCACAAGAAATAAGAGAAGCAATGAATCAATTAACAGGTCAAAAATTCCGTTTAATTCGAACGGGAGGCTTAGGATTGTTAAGTTTTCTAATAAAAGTTACAAAACTATTTTCACCCGCAAAAACAGACCTTTATCCTGCATGGCAGGGAATGCAATACATGCGTAATATGATGGACAAAAGAGCGAATCTAAAAACCACAGACAACAATCGCTATGCTGATATGAAATGGACAACTGTTAAAGAGTTGCTATCCAATCATAAAACCGCTTAAGGTTTTAGAATAATGGTAAAGGCAAATAGGTTTTACGATGCATACGAGACAATTAGAATTCGTTCTATTTCGAACAATAAAAAAAGATTATAAAGTACCTATAACAGACGCAAAATATGCTTTTTTGACTAAATTTACTTTTCTCAATGAGCATCATTCAATAAATCAAGTTACCCTAAACCAATGAACCACCAATTTAGACAAGCCACCACTCAAGAAATTCCCGCGATTTGGGAAATATTACAACAAGCCATAGCCCGCAGGAAGGCAGATGGAAGCAAGCAGTGGCAAGACGGCTACCCTAACCCAACCGTAATTGAAAGCGATATTACTAAAGATGCAGGCTATGTGATTACCGATAACGATACCATTGTAGGCTACGTTGCACTTTTAATTAATGATGAACCCGAGTATGCCAATATTGAAGGAGAATGGTTGACCAATGGTGATTTTGTCGTATTTCATAGAGTCGCCATCGCCGAAAATCAATTGGGAAAAGGACTCGCTAAAAAACTACTGCTTCACATTGAGGAATTTGCTATAGCAAATGGAATTGTTAGTATCAAAGCCGACACGAATTTTGATAATCTCGCAATGATAGCCGTGTTTGAAAAACTAGGCTACCAGTATTGCGGACAAGTTTATTTTAGAGGTAGCGCCCGAAGAGCCTATGAAAAAGTACTCTCAACAAATGGATAATATGAAGAAAATACTACTGCTAGTTTTAACTGTGCTCTTGTTCATACAATGCTCCTCGGTTAAAAAATACAATGCTCAACTAGACACGCTTATTTCAGTGGAAAAAATGAAGCAAGATGTCGATTACACTTATCTACAACTACAACGTTTACATCCTAATTTATACGGATACATCGACAAAGCTGCTTTAGACTACAATTTCGATAGCGTAAAAAAAACAATTACAAGTCCGTTAAAACCGCTTGGCTTTTACAAAAAACTGAGTCCGTTGGTTGCAGCAGTGCGTCAAGGACATTCCCAAGTTTATATTCCTACCAAGAAATTTACTAAAAAAGAAGCCAAAGTTTTAGAAAAAAAGGGCACTGGTCCTATTTCGCAATTCGAGTTGGATGTCATTGATAACAAACTGTATGTTATTAAAAACAAATCGTACGATAAATCGATTCAAGCAGGAAGCGAAATCATTAGTATGAATGGACTTAATCCTATGGATTTAAATACCGAATATGACCACTATTTTACCTCTGACGGCTTTAATACTACATATAAAACTAATGTTGCTAGCCGCAAAATAGTCTCCTATTTCACCGCTGAACAAGGTATTAAAGACAGTATCGCCTATCAGTTTCAATTTAAGGACAGTATCAAAAGTAGCATCATTGCTAGAAAAAATCCTGAAAAACCAAAACAGGATTCCTTAAAACAAAAGACTCCAACAGTAAAACCAATTGTAACCCAAGCACAAAAAGAAGCACAAAAAGCCTTTAAAAGAAAAAAACGAATTAACGGCTATAATAAAGACGCTCAAAACTTTACACGTAACTTTAATTTTGTTGCAAAAGACAGTAGTGTGGCGCTAATGAAAATTAGAGGCTTTAAAAACAAAAGCTATAAAATATTCTACAAAGAAAGTTTTCAGCAATTGCAGGATAGTAAAACGAAAACACTCATTTTAGACCTCCGTAATAATGGTGGTGGACGATTGGCTGAAATCGCCGAGTTGTATTCCTATCTAGCCGACTCGAGTTTTGTTTTCTTGGATAAATCAGAAGTTGTATCTCGAGCTAGTTTAGTACGCGGCAGCTATTTTGAAAGCAATTCAATTGTAGAGAAAATGATAAAAGTAGTATTTTCACCACTTGCCTACACCTATGCTTTGTTCGAGGTCAAAAAAGAAAAAGACGGGAAATATTACACCCAATCATTTACTAAGGTGAAGCAACCGAAGGCAACCGCATTTAAAGGAAAAATTTATGTTTTAATTAATGGTGGTAGCTTCTCTGCTTCTAGTATAATCTCCTCTAATTTAAAAGGATCCCGGCGAGCGACCTTTGTGGGGCAAGAAACAGGAGGCGATTACAACGGAACGGTAGCCGGATTCATGCCTGAACTTAAACTACCTAATTCTCAAATAATCGTGAGGATAGGTGTTATGAATGTAGTTCCGTACTACAAAACACCCGTCCTAGGTCACGGTATTTATCCTGATAAGGAAATCCTACCTACACTTCAAGATAAAATAGAAGGAAAAGATCCCGAGCTAGAGTGGATTGTAAATGAAATCAATAAAGCGAATGCCGTCCAAAAAGAAAGTAAGTTAAATTAAGAACTGCATCTAACAAAAAAGCATCATGATCTGAAAATCGTGATGCTTTTTTAGTTCAGATGTAAAGAAAAATTAAAGACTCTCGAGCATTTCCTTCCTTTTGATCTTTCCATTGTCCGTTTCTACAAATTTAGAAATATAAAAAACAGCTTTTGGTTTTTGGTATTTATCCAAACTTTCGAAAACAACTTCCGGTAAAACCGTTTGCTCCCCTTCAATTACAAGTACTAATTTTTCGCCTAAGTCGGTATCAGAAATTCCTCCCACAAAAAAGCGAGCAGAAATATGAGCGGCTAACTGTTCTTCTATCTGTTCCGGAATTAATTTAATGCCGCCACTATTCACGACATTATCAATTCGACCTAAAAACACAAATTGATGGTCATTTAGTAACTCAACTAAGTCGTTGGTTACAATTTGCTCATCGGCAACTCTTGGAGCATCAATAACCAAACAATTGTTGTCATTTTGAGAAATGGTAATATTGGGTAAGATAGAGAATGCTTTTTCTCCTATCTTTTTGGCAGCAATGTGCGTAATCGTCTCGGTCATACCGTAGGTTTCGTACACCGCTGTGGGTACTTTAAGCAAACTTTTTTCGAGTGTTTTGCTCATTTTGGCACCTCCTACGATCAATTTTTTTACATTTTCAATCTCTTTCAAGGAATTTTGAGCTTGTAAAGGTACCATGGCAACAAAATCATAGCGCTTGGTATTTTTATCCAATGGATGCGAGCTAGGCGCGACAAAATCGATTTCCAATCCCAAAATAAAACTTCGGATTAACATCATTTTTCCAGCGATATAGCGCGTTGGCAAACAATATAAGGCGGTATCACCAGGTTGTAAATCAAAAAAATCTCCTGTCGCCAATGCAGAGTTCACCATGTTCTTCTTCTTCACCCTAATTAATTTAGGAGCTCCCGTTGTTCCCGAGGTTTGCAACTCGATAAATGAATTTTGGTCAAACCAATCTAATAAAAAATCACCTATTGATTTCTCAAAAACATCGCCTTCTTTGATCAAGGCATAGGATAAACTACATAAATCCTGCTTATTTAAATGAACGCCATTTAGCTTAAAACGATTGTGAACATTCTTGTAGGATACTTTTTCCATGTTAGTACGGTTTTACCATTTAATTGGTAGTAATAGGTTTAATTTTTCCAGTTAGTTTTTCTTTCCAATGGGTCCATTGGTATTTTTTACTAAAGATATACAAAAGAATTGGGTACACAATCACGACCGGAAGGAGCACATCCATTCCCGCCTCTGGTTCTGAAATATCCTTTAAGATCGAGTGCGTCTGAAAAACAGTCCAATCTGACGTAACCAACAATGCACCTAGTAAATTATTGGCTGCATGAAAACCTAATGCTAATTCTAAACCCTCGTCCATCAGCGTTAAAATTCCTAAAAACAAGCCGGTTCCTACGTAGTAAATCATAATGATATTCCCCATTTTGGTCACTTCGGGATTAAAATAATGCATTCCCCCAAATATCAAAGAAGTCATCAGAAGTGGAAACCATTTATTGCGCGATAAATTACCAAAACCTTGCATCAAATAGCCTCTAAACACATATTCTTCAGTACTTGTTTGAATAGGAATAAGCAAAGTTCCAATAACCACTAAAATTAAAAACGGTACAGGTTTAAAAGTAAACACAAAATCCTCAGGAGCAATATAATAATAGACTACTGTTGATAAAACGGTCAATAAGCTCCAGATTGAAAAGGCAAAAAATATCCGAGACCAATCTATTTTTTCCCTTGAGGTCGTTACCGATAACATGGTTTGCTTATGCAAATGTTTGACTACAAGATATAGCGAATATAAAGCAAACACGAAGCTAATAAGTAATAAAAACAGCGTGAGGTTGGGTTCAAAAAAACGCATTAAAGCATCATTACCAGTTGGAAATTCACGACCGTTAGTTACCGTTTCATAAGCAACCGCCAAAATTAAAGGCACTTGACCAATAGTTGAGGCAATAAAAATTAAGAACGATCCCAGCAAATACTTGCCGAAAAAATTAGTTTTACGCAATCCTTGTTCTATAAACATCTGATAAATTTTAATTATTCTTCTACTTTTCTCTTTTCAACCGCTACTTTTGTAAAATAAAAATACCTTATTCCTTCCTATAATGATACAAATATACCATAATCCACGATGCGGAAAATCAAGAAATGCTTTAGCGCTACTTGAAGCTAGTGCCAAAGAATATACCATAATCAAATACCTTGACAATCCACCTACGGTTGAAGAACTGAAATCTCTTTTGGCAAAACTAAATTTAAAGCCAATAGAATTAATAAGACAAAAAGAAAAAATATGGATATAAAATTATAAAAACAACTCTTTATCCGATGAAAATATCATAAAAACTATGGTTTTATACCCTATTTTAATCGAAAGACCCATTCTAATAAAAGAGTCTAAAGCCATTGTGGCTAGGGACTTAAATAAGATTACAGCTTTTCTTGGATAGAACTTTATTTCTTTTAACAATTATTTATGAATTGTCTGTTAAACTAAAAAGACCTTTTGGCGTCTTATCCCAAAAAAAACATAAAACCAATGCAAAATTTTTTAAAGTACCTTTTAACATTAAGTTTATTTATTAGTTTTTCAGCAGGATTTGCACAGGATGCAACAGCAGCTAAAGAAAAAGTAAAAATTACTGGAACTGTTATCGAAAAAACTTCCAAGCAACCACTTGAGTATGCTACTGTAACTTTAATAAACAGTAAAAACCCTAAAATGATTGCGGGCGGAATTACAAGCCCTAAAGGAGAATTCAATATTTACGTCACTCCTGGAACGTACAACATTATTATTGAGTTCATTTCATTTAAATCAATAAATCTAAAAGAACGAAAGTTAGTAGAAAATACTAATCTAGGTACTTTAGGGCTTTTTGAAGACATCTCACAACTAAATGAAGTTGTTATTAGAGCTGAAAAATCCACAGTGGAGATCAAACTTGATAAGAAAGTCTACAACGTAGGGCAAGACATGCTTGTAAAAGGTGGTACTGTTAGCGATGTACTAGAAAACGTACCTTCTGTATCCGTGGATGTAGAAGGAAATGTAAGTTTAAGAGGTAGTGACAACGTTCGTATCTTTATAGACGGTCGCCCTTCTAACGCTTTAAATATGGCTGAGGCTTTACGCCAAATTCCGGCTGATGCAATTGATAAAGTGGAAGTTATCACTAACCCATCAGCTCGTTACGATGCAGAAGGTGGAGCTGGTATCTTGAATATCATCCTTAAAAAAGGTAAAAATCAAGGTCTAAACGGAACCTTTATCGCCTCTACAGGATATCCTGAAACCTATGGTTTAAGTGGAAACTTAAACTATAAAACCGAGAAAATGAATTATTTTACGACCACAGGATACAATTATAGAGTGAATCAAGGTGCAGGTAATACCAAGTCCGAATATTTTGCTACTGATGGTACAACTTCAGGATTCATCAACGAAACTCGTGATACAGAGAGATTAAGAAAAGGAATCAGCACTAAAACTGGTTTTGAGTGGTCGATTACTCCTAATACATTTTGGACTAACTCAATCAGCTATAGAGATAATTCAGGATCAACAGAAGACTTAGTGAATTTTGATAATTTTGATGCTAACCAAAATTTCATCAATTCAACGCTACGTTCAAATATAGGAACGGCAACAGGTAAAGACACTGAATTTGCTTCGAATTTTATCAAAAATTTTAATGACAAAGGTCACAAACTAACCTTAGACGGTCTTTATTCAAGAGAAGACGATCGCGATAACTCTGTGATTGGTAATGGTGGAACAAATAACATCAGTTTACAAAACCAACTTCAAATACAAGCAGATTATGTGCTACCAATTGGCGAAGGAAGTCAATTTGAAGCAGGATACAAAGGAAATTTTAATGACTTAAATAAAGACTTTAGTTTTCCGGGAACTACTATATCTACTATTGCACCAAACACATTAGAGTACAAAGAAAAAATCAATGCCATTTATACGCAGTATGGCTTTAAAGTAAACAAACTATCGTATTTATTTGGTTTAAGATGGGAAGACACTAACATCGATATCAATTTGTTACAAACTAATAATTTCAATAATAAAAAATACAATAACTTTTTCCCAAGTGCTTTTATCAACTACGAAATATCAGATAAAAGTGGCGTGTCTTTAAGTTATAGCAAGCGTTTATCAAGACCAAGAGGACGTTTCCTTGACCCTACTCCTAATATCTCAAGTAACATTAATATATTTCAAGGAAATCCTGATTTAGATCCTTCATTGACTGATAAATTTGATGTAGGTTATATTAATCGTTGGGATAAAGTAACTTTTAATACTTCGATGTATGTCGAAAACACTAAAAATGTATTCTCATTTGTACGCTATGAAAATGGAGATTTTGTAAATCCAGACCTAGATATAAATGGTGATCCAATAGATAACACAGGAACCCCAGTAATTTTAAGTACACCAATTAACATTGGTAAAGAGCAAAAATTTGGTCTTGAATTTACTTTAAATTACAGCCCGACGAAAAAATGGAAACTAAACAGTAGTTTTAACTTGTTCAATTCTAAAACTACAGGAGATTTTACTTATTTAAATTCAGATAATGTAATTATTACCCAAAACTTAGACAACCAAGCGACAAACTGGTTCGCAAGAGTAAACTCAAGATATACTTTACCTTATAAAATCGATTGGCAGTTAAGCGGAACCTACAACGGTCCTAGTCGAACGGCACAAGGACGAAGCTTAGGAGTCTATGGTATCAATACATCACTTAGTAAAGATGTCTTAAAAGATAAAGGAACAATCGCATTTAACATTAGTGACATCTTCAACTCAAGAAAAATGAGATCTCTGGTTAACTTGCCAAGTGTAAGCTCTACAAGCGAAATGCAATGGAGAAGAAGACAGTTTAACTTATCGTTTACTTACCGTATCAATAAAAAGAAAACAGATAAAGACAAAAATGCTCCAACCAATCGTGAAGATGATGGTGGCGGATTTCCTGGATAATAATTCAAAAACAAAAAGGACTCATGAAAAAGGGTCCTTTTCTATTTAGTTTATAGCCATAAAAAAAAGGACTCGTAATTACGAGTCCTTTTTCTATAAAACAATCAAATTATGCTGATTGCTCTTCTTTCTTTTTAGCTTTCTTCTCTTTGTAAGCTTCCCAAGTCGCTCCACCTACCCAGTAGGATACGAAACTAACTAGAAAAAACATTAACCAGAATCCTATGGTAAGGATCGTTAAAAAAAGTAAAAAGCCTAAATACTGTGAAAATTCAAACATGTTTTCCGGAATTTTGAATGTAGCCACAAATATAAGCGTAATATTTTTTTATAGCAATAAAAAACCAATCCAATTTTTATAAAATACAATTAATCCGTAAATTTGAGGTTATCTTGGAGCTTTATCCAGCTATCCATTACAATCCACGCTAAAAAGCGTGGGATTTCCATTGCTATCTGGGCTAGGGCATTCCAATTCCTTTCACGCTTCAATGCAAATCATTATTTTAAATCCATCACAACATGAAATTCAGAATAGAAAAAGATACTATGGGCGAGGTACAAGTCCCAGCTGATAAATATTGGGGCGCCCAAACTGAACGATCCCGTACTAATTTTAAAATAGGTCCCGCAGCGTCGATGCCTCACGAAATAATTGAAGGTTTTGCTTATTTAAAAAAAGCCGCCGCTTATACCAATTGTGACTTGGGTGTTTTGTCTTCTGAAAAACGAGATGCTATCGCAGCAGTTTGCGATGAAATACTAGCCAGCGGACTGCAAGATCAATTTCCTTTGGTGATTTGGCAAACAGGATCAGGAACGCAAAGCAATATGAACGTGAATGAAGTAATTGCCAATCGTGCCCATGTTTTACAAGGATTTGCACTTGGTGAAGGAGAGGCATTTGTAAAAGCGAATGATGATGTCAACAAATCTCAATCTTCTAACGACACCTTCCCTACTGCCATGCACATTGCTGCCTATAAAATGGTAGTAGAATTAACGCTTCCCGCTCTAGAAAATCTTAGGG
>NZ_JAQWTM010000206.1 GCF_029242675.1 Flavobacterium sp. | reverse complement strand
AATTTATCCGTCTCGGATTTGGTTTTGGAGTAATTTGAAGTTTTCTTCAATCCTAATTGTTCTGTGAACACTTTTTGAGAATCTGTAGACTTGTAAGTCGATTGCTCATTAAAAGTGATTAGAGAGGGAGCTCCATTGTCATTAACAATTTTTTGCTTTACATTTTTTGCAGCATCTTGGGCATTTCCTGCAAGTGTAAATAATGAGACAGTCGCAATAACGCTCATTTTTCCGAGTAATTTTTTTTGCATAAAAAGGTTTGTTTTTGGTTAATGAAAGGTTAAATTTTCTTGTTCAAATGTAATATTATTTATGACATCCGCTATATTTTTGGAAAAATATTTTAGGTATTGTTGTTTTTTCACATTTTAACAGAGAATGACGCAATGCTATTTTAACTTTTTCTGCATTATACGGTCTATAAAGCCATTTGTTTTAAATAGGAGGTTGAGTGTTAATTTTTTTCCTAAAATCGGTAAGTAAGAAAAAAAAGTCAAATTTTGAAACTGGACAAAAAAAATCGGACTAGAAAATGGTCTAGTCCGATTGGGAAGATTTATTTTTAGCTTTAAATCGTTTAAATGTGATGCAAACGACTCGCTTTTTTAACTGATATAAAGTGGTGATTAATCTATGATCATTTCAGGAATATCTCCTTCAATGATTAAGGTTGCTTCAGTGGAAGCTATAATATGTTCTACTGATACTCCAGGAGCTCTTTCTAGTAATTTAAATCCTTTTGAAGTCACTTCCAAAACGGCAAGTTCAGTAACTACTTTTTTAACGCATCCTACACCGGTTAATGGTAAACTGCATTTTTTTAGAATTTTTGATTCTCCAGCTTTATTAACGTGCATCATTGCAACGATAATATTCTCAGCAGAGGCAACAAGGTCCATTGCACCACCCATTCCTTTTACCATTTTCCCAGGTATCTTCCAGTTAGCAATATCACCATTCTCGGCTACTTCCATAGCACCAAGAATAGTTAAGTCTACTTTTTGAGAACGAATCATTCCAAAACTCAAAGCCGAGTCGAAAAACGAAGCGCCTGGTAAAGTGGTAATCGTTTGTTTTCCTGCGTTGATAATATCAGCATCTTCTTCTCCTTCAAAAGGAAATGGGCCCATGCCTAGAACACCGTTCTCACTTTGAAACTCCACAGCGATATTGGTTTGAACATAGTTTGCTACTAATGTGGGAATACCAATTCCTAAGTTTACGTAATAACCATCTTGTACTTCTTTGGCAATTCGTTTTGCAATTTCTTCTTTTCCTAACATAAATTTTATATTTAGACCAGCAAGTGGTTAAGGATAATTAAGTGTTGTATTGAATTATGATTCAATTATTTTTTTCTAACTGTTCGTTGCTCGATTCTTTTTTCAAACTTTTCTCCTTGAAAAATGCGTTGTACCATGATTCCCGGAATATGAATTTGATTAGGATCTAGCACGCCTACCGGCAAAAGTTCTTCTACTTCGGCAATGGTGATTTTAGCAGCACCGGCCATACAGGCATTAAAGTTACGAGCTGTTCCTTTAAAAATTAAATTTCCGGCTTCGTCACCTTTCCAAGCTTTTACAATGGCAAAATCAGCTTTGTAAGCCAGTTCCATGATGTGCATTTTTCCGTTGAATTCGCGTACTTCTTTTCCTTCGGCTACTTCGGTACCATAACCGGCAGGAGTAAAGAAAGCAGGAATTCCGGCTTGTGCAGCACGGCATTTTTCGGCTAAGGTTCCTTGTGGAGTTAATTCGACATCCAGTTCTCCTGAAAGCATTTGGCGTTCAAATTCGGCATTTTCTCCCACGTAGGACGAGATCATTTTTTTGATTTGGCGCTTTTGCAAAAGCAATCCAAGTCCAAAATCATCTACTCCTGCATTATTTGAAATACAAGTTAGGTTGGTCGTTCCTTTAGTTACTAGTTCGGCAATTGAGTTTTCAGGAATTCCTGATAAACCAAAACCGCCTAACATGATGGTCATTCCGTCTTGTACACCTTCTAATGCTTTTTGTACCGTATTTACTTTTTTATTAATCATAATTTTATATCTAAAATAATGTAATGAATGATTGTGTTTTAGCCCAGACCGAAGCGGCATCCTTTATAGCTGGTGTTCAGCTATAAAGATAAAGCGTAGTGCTGGAAAAAGCTCCTAGAAACTAGTATTAAAATTCAAACTCATCTGTATTTTGAACTTCGGTAGTGTCTTTTACTTTTGGTGCAGTATAGCAGTCTACTTTAATAGATAGATTTGCGGGTCTTTCGAAATTCTCCTTGGAAACTTTTAATTCAGAGTCTGCGTAACACAACTTCATGAAATAACCCCAAATAGGTAAGGCTGCAGTTGCTCCTTGTCCGTAGGTAATTGTTTTAAATCGTGCGGAACGATCCTCGCAACCTACCCAAACACCTGTAACTAGATTTGGAACCATCCCCATAAACCAACCATCGGACTGGTTTTGAGTTGTACCCGTTTTACCTGCAATTGGGTTTTTGAACATATACGGGTAACCGGTCCATCTATTATCACCGCTTCCACCATATTCAGTTCGTAGTCTTGAGCCCGAACCACCTTCAGTAACTCCTTCAAGTAATTTGATGACTGCAAAGGCGATATCTTTATTTAAAACATCATGCGATTCTGGAATTGGCTCGTAAATTACCACACCGCTTTTATCTTCGATTCTGTTTAAAAATTGAGGTTTAGTGTATACTCCTTGATTGGCAAAAGTACTGTATGCAGCAACCATATCTTCAACTGTAATGTCTACTGCTCCAAGTGCTATCGAGGCTTGAAGAGGTATATCAGATTTTATTCCTAATTTATTGGTCAGTTTTACGACGGCTTCAGGTCCTACTTTATCCATTAGTTTGGCCGAAACGGTATTGATTGAGTTCGCTAATGCTTTTTTTAAAGTCACCATTCCGCGGTATTGGTTGTCAGAGTTTCTTGGTGTCCAAGCCTCAGTGGCGTGGTGACGTCCTGCCGGCATGGTAAATGGCGCATCAATGATGGAGTCACAAGGCGACATGTTTAACTGCTCAATAGCAGTTGCGTAAACAAACGGTTTAAAAGTAGATCCTACCTGTCTCGCTCCTTGTCCTACGTGGTCGTATTGAAAGTATTTGTAGTTGATTCCACCAACCCACGCTTTGATATTCCCAGTTTGTGGTTCCATGGCCATTAAACCTGATTGTAAAAAGGATTTGTAATAGCGAATGGAATCCATTGGAGTCATAGTCGTATCTTTTTCACCTTTCCAGGTAAAAACGGTCATTTTTACTTTTTGGTTGAATGAAGCTATGATTTCTTCATCTGTTTTGTCCATGCCTTTCATTACGTTCCAACGATTCGAGGATTTCATGGCTTGTTTCAAAATGCGTTGGGTTTCAGCATCTGAAATATTAACAAAAGGAGCATTTTTATTGGTTTTGGACTGAATAAAAAACTCTTCTTGTAGGTTGGCAATGTGTGCTTTTACGGCTTCCTCAGCATGCAACTGCATTCTAGAGTCGATCGTAGTGTAGATTTTTAAACCGTCTTTGTAGATGTCATAATCAGAGCCATCTGGTTTTTTATTTTCTTCGGCCCATTTTTTCATATAGTCACGCAGGTATTCTCTAAAGTAAGTTGCGGTACCTTCACGGTGGCTTTCAAGCTTGAATTTTAATTTAATAGGTAGCGCTTGTAGTCTTATTTTTTGTGCCTCAGTAATCATTTTAGATTTTTCCATTTGGGCTAAAACTACATTACGGCGGTTCTTAACTCCTTGCGGATTACGAACAGGATTGTATAAACCGGAGTTCTTGAACATACCCACTAAAATAGCTGATTCGTCTACCGTTAACTCTTTTGGTGTTTTAGAAAAATAAGTTTGTGCCGCAGAGCTAACACCAACTGAATAGTTTCCAAAGTCGTATACGTTGCAGTACATCGCAAGGATTTCATTTTTAGTGTATTGTCTTTCTAGTCGAATAGCAATAATCCATTCTTTGGCTTTTTGAATAATTCTAAAAGGTAAAAACTTAGAACCTTCACCGTGAAACAATTGCTTGGCTAATTGTTGCGTTAAGGTACTTGCTCCTCCACTTGTTCCAAGGCTAGCGATCGCTCTTAGCGTTCCGCGACCATCAATACCTGAATGCTCGTAAAATCTTTCGTCCTCAGTAGCCACTAAAGCATCCACTAAGTTTTTAGGAAGATCCGAGTATTTTAGTTGAGACCTGTTTTCTCTAAAGAATTTCCCAATAACTACGTTATCAGATGATATTACCTCTGTCGCTAAGTTAGAATCTGGATTTTCTAGGTCTTCAAAAGAAGGCATAGATCCTAAAAGTCCCCAAGAGGCAAATAGGAAAAAAACGATGATACCCCCCATACCATAGGAGAAAAATTTCCAAAAAGTCTTGGTGTAATGTGCAAAATCTTTTTGGGTATTGCCTTGATTGTTATTTTTTTTTGTAGCCATATTTTATTCTAGTCTTTTTTTTCAATTCGTAAACCTACGTCCGTAATACCTTCTAAGCTAGTAACGCCTGGAACTTTGCCGCTTTCTCTTACTGCCTGCTTGATGTTTACTTTGTATTTTCCTCTAAATCGTATATTTTCTTTATAAAACAATTTACTTTCTTTTATATCAGAGAATCCATCACCTAGGAGGTTGCCATCAGGGTCAGCCATTTGGTATTCTAAAGTGTCTACTTTGGTAAAACCGTTGGGTAATTCTAAGGAAACAATCAAGAATAAGTTGTTATAAGGATAGTTGTTATTGTCTCTAACGTTTATAAAAAGATCGTAACGTTTTGTGGAATCTAAATCGGGCAAGTTAAAGCTTACCACACTGTCTTTGTGCCAAGCATCGCCCACTGATTTGTATTCATCAAAAACTCTTTTTTTATCACATGAAAAAAGAGTAGTTGCTATCAAAAAAACTAAAACACTATTTTTTAGTCTCATTTTTTTTAATAATTATAGGTTTTCTTACTGCTACAGGCTCTGTTACAGCTGGTTTTTTATCGTTTGGGTTGTTAGGTTTTCTGTTTCCTGATTTTTTATTATTAGGAACAATTTTGTTATCTGAAGGTTTTTTAGCGTTGGCTACAATAACATTTTCGCCTGACTTTTTAGGTTTTTTATTGTTTCGTTTGCTTTTCTTAGGTTGGTCAAAACGAGTCAAACTTTCTTGTCCCATTGCATTATTAAAGTCTTTTTCGACCTCTTGAATGATTTCAATAGCGTAATCCTCCAGTGCAGATACCTTTTTCTTTAACTTATTCTCGGCAATGATTTCTTGTACTTTATCGATTTTAAGCACATGCCAGTTAGCAAAATTATTAGTGTAAGCGAACCACATTAATCCTTTAAAAATATCTTGTTTTTGACAAATAGCATCTCCTTTTTCGGTCACTAATTTAGTTTCAAAATCAGGAAAACCTTTTAAGGCGTCTAAGTAAGTATCTAGTTCATAGTTCAAACAACATTTTAGTTTACCACATTGTCCCGCTAACTTTTGAGGGTTTAAAGACAATTGTTGGTAACGCGCTGCAGAGGTGTTTACACTTCTGAAATCAGTTAACCAAGTAGAACAACATAATTCGCGACCGCAAGATCCAATTCCGCCTAAACGAGCTGCTTCCTGACGGAAACCTACTTGTTTCATCTCTACTCTTGTGCTGAATTCCTTAGCAAAATCTTTAATTAACATTCTAAAATCGACACGATCATTAGCGGTGTAGTAAAAAGTAGCTTTCGATCCATCACCTTGAAATTCAATATCAGATATTTTCATTTCTAGTTTGTGTGCGATTGCTAATTCACGAGCACGCACTTTCATTGGCTCTTCTTTCTCTCTCGCTGCTGACCAAATGTCAATGTCTTTTTGGGATGCTTTTCGGTAAATTTTTGCTACTTCATTGCTTGTAGGATTTACTCCTTTTTTCTTCATTTGGATGCGAACTAACTCTCCGGTTAGGGTTACAATTCCAATGTCATGTCCAGGTGAAGCGACTGTCGCAACAATATCTCCCATGGATAAGGTCAGCTTTTCGGTATTTCGGTAAAATTCTTTTCTTCCGTTTTTAAAACGTACTTCCACACAGTCAAACGGAGCTTCGCCGTTAGGTAAACTCATATTCGAAAGCCAATCAAAAACCGTTAATTTATTGCAGCTATCGGTGCCGCAAGTCCCATTATTTTTACAACCCTTAGGTGCGCCACCATCAGAAGTTGAACAACTTGTACATGCCATAATTTTATATATAGTGTTGTGACTAGCACAACTTATGTTCTTAAAACGTTTAATCCGTAAAGATAGTATTTTTTAACCGAAAGTTGCAAAACTTAGGATGGCCTCATATTTAAACTTTTAAATAAATAATGCCTATTCCAATGAATTGAAATAGGCATTTTACATCTTAAGATTTTAAACTTAATCTAAAACTTTATATAATTTATCTGATAACCGAATTCTAAACGGCAATTGAAACGTACAAACATCTCCTGCAACTGCCTTATCAGCCTTTACGTCATTTACTTGCATTTCAGTAATGACTAATTGTTGTTCACCAGTAGTCATTCCTTTAATCATGATCGTATCGCCCACATTGATTTCGTTTTCTTCGATAGAGAACTGACCAATGCTTGGTTTTGGATAAAAATGAGTACCACTACCTATGTACTGTTTTTTGATTTTTGGCGCTTTTTTAGCCAAAGCTTTCGACTTGGTTAAATCTACTAAATTGGGAACTGACGCTAACGGATCAAGGTTGGTTTCTCTGTTTTTAAAAGTCAATACATCTGATTTTCCTTTTTTGAAGATTTTATTGCCGTTTTTCACGCCACGACGAATCGCTTTTTGCTCCTCTTCTGGTAAATGAATCACATCTACGCAGTCTTGCGAACAGCATCCTTGCATGGCCTGCGCACAGTCTTCACACTGAATAAACAATAAATGACAGCCTTCGTTGATGCAGTTGGTGTGTACATCACAAGGTTTACCACATTGGTGGCATTGGGATACGATATCGTCAGTGATTCTTTCGCCTAAGCGGTGATCAAACACAAAGTTTTTACCAATAAACTTACTCTCTAAATTCTCCTCTTTGATTTGTTTGGCGTAATTAATAATTCCGCCTTCCAGTTGGTATACATTTTTAAAACCTTGGTGTTTAAAATAAGCCGAAGCCTTTTCACAACGAATTCCTCCGGTGCAATACATAACCAAGTTTTTATCCTCTTTAAAATCCTTTAACTGTTCGTTGATAATTGGCAATGATTCTCTAAAAGTATCCACATCAGGTGTAATCGCACCTTTAAAATAGCCAATTTCACTTTCGTAGTGATTTCTAAAATCAACTACAATGGTATTCGGATCGTTTAAAATAGTGTTGAATTCCTTCGCTTTCAAATGCACGCCAATGTTGGTCACATCAAAAGTATCGTCATTCAAACCATCAGCAACAATTTTGTCACGTACCTTAATCGTCAGTTTCAAGAACGAGTGATCATCATGTTCTACGGCAATATTCAGTCGCATTCCTCTCATAAAATCGTAGGCTTCAATTGTATCCTTGAAAGCATAGAAATTATCTGCCGGAAGTGATAACTGAGCGTTAATTCCCTCTTTGGCTACATAAATTCGACCAAGAACCACTAGCGGGTCCCAAGCACGGAATAAATCGTTACGAAATTGTGTTGGATCTTGAATTTGCGCATAAGCATAGAACGACAAAGTAAGTCTTTGTTTTCCCGCATCATCAATCATGATGGCTCTTTCTTCTGCGCTTAAAGTGTTATACAGTTGCATGCTATAAACGGTTTAAGTGTGAAAAATTATTTTTGCAAAAGTAGGGAAAAGCTGCAGAGTTTCAAAGTTTCAAAGTTCCAGAGTTTCAAAGTTTCAAAGTAATGTAATTCTTTAAAGAATTTTAATTTGCGAATTTGCGGTATTTTTTTGGAGCTTCTTTCAGTTTTCCTTGTTCGTACAAAGTTGGTAAGTCTTTTTTGGGAGTTTCAAAGCTACAGAGTTTCAAAGTTTCAGAGTAAAGTAATTTTTTAAAGATTTTTAATTTGCGAATTTGCGGTATTTTTTTGAAGCTTCTTTAGTTTTTCTTGTTCGTATAAAGTTGGTAAGTCTTTTATAGGAGTTTCAAAGTTTCAGAGTAAAGTAATTCCTTAAAGATTTTTAATTTGCGAATTTGCGGTATTTTTTTTAGGAGCTACTTCCAGCTATCCGCTCTATCTCTTTTGTCCGCTATCGCTACCACAAGAGGATTCCGCTGCTATCTGGGCTACTTGCGACGACTACTGCGACGAAGATATTTTTTAGTTTTTAATTACGAACTACGTTTTCCGTTAGTATTTTAGAAGCTTCTTTAGTTTTTCTTGTTTGTATAAAGTTGGTAAGTCTTTTTTTTGGAGTTTCAGAGTTTCTAAGCTGCAGATTTTCAGAGTAAAGTAATTTTTTAAAGATTTTTAATTTGCGAATTTGCGGTATTTTTTGAAGCTTCTTTTAGTTTTCCTTGTTCGTGTAAAGTTGGTAAGTCTTTTGTGAGAGTTTCAAAGCTGCAAAGTTTCAGAGTAAAGTAATTTCTTAAAGATTTTTAATTTTTAATTTGCGGTATTTTTTTTAGGAGCTACTTCCAGCTATCCGCTCTATCTCTTTTGTCCGCTATCGCTACCACAAGA
>NZ_JAQWTM010000179.1 GCF_029242675.1 Flavobacterium sp. | reverse complement strand
TTTTCTATTGCAATTTAGGTTCTTAAATACTCTATTTAATCCTCAATCGTGATGGTTTGTGAATCGGAGTTATCTAATGTTTGAATCATTAAACTAGCAACTTAACTAATGTAAACAGACTATTTATGTGCATCTTTATTAAAAACAAAACTCTGAATCGTATTTAGAGCGTTGAATGTAAAATGAGGATTCATTTGGCTCAATAAGGTTTCAAGTTTTGCTTTAGCAATTCGATTTTCCGTTTCGGCTTTTTGAACTGCTCGTTTTTTTATTCGTAAAATTATAAGCACAGTACCTAAAACCATTAGTGCTCCCACTAAACCATAAAACCATCTTGCTTTCCAGAAAGGCGGTTGAATTCTGATTTTCAAAATATTAAAACGCGATGTTTTTCCCGCATTCAAATCTAAAACTTCAATTTCTAAATGATAAGTGTCATTGGGCAAATAGGACAAATAAACAAAAGGCTTTTCAGAGTACGGACTCCAACGATTTGTCTTTTTTAAGCGGTATCTGAATTTTAATTTATTGGGAAATAAATGTCCTTTTGGTACAAAATCTACAGCAATAGTGTTGTGCTGGTAATCGCAAACCAATTCGTTAGAATTGTATGTAAACCAACGATAATTGTTTGGACTAATTGGTATTGAATTGATAGCTATTGCTCGAATTTCTATACTTGAAACGGTATTTTTATTAGCTGTAATTTTGTTCAAATTAATGGTGTAAAATCCTTTCTTGGTTCCCAAGTATAATTGCTCGTTGGAAATATAGGAACTAGTAATTGCAGCATCTTCTAATCCTTGTTCTTTATCGAATAATTGGGTAATTCCGTTTTGGTAGATATTTATTCCTTTTTCAGTTCCAATTAAAATGAAATCTTTATAACTCTCAAGAAAAGTTATAGTATTCCCTATAATCTGATTTTTTGAAATGGTTCGGAGTATCCGAAATGAATTGGAAGCATCAATTACTGCAATAGCACCAAATTCTGAAGCGATAATTAGATTGCCTTTTTTGTTTTTGGTGATGAATTTTAGTTTGCTTTCTTTCCAGATATTTGCTTTTAGGAGCGATTGGAATTTCTGATTCTGATGCACAAATAATCCTTGGAACACCGAAATCAAATAGGTTTTGTCATTTGAATTTAAAATACCTACAACATCCAAAGGAGTATTTGTATCATATTCTGAAAAGTGTTTGGCTTTTAAATGATGCACATCATCATATACCCGAACACCTGCATAAGGAATGGTTTCTATGAATTTATTATCGCTTGTAAAACCAATTTTATAACTGTGAATAGGGATATAATTTATGATTTCACCCTCAAAATTCATTTCGAAAACTCCTATATTGCTAGAAATCCAAAGCGATTTTTGATGTTTTAGTATTTCATAAAACTCGATTTCTTGCGCTGCGATATTGTATTTTAGTTCATAAAATCCATCAGCGTGCGAAGGTAATTTTTGTCTTGAATTGTTAATGTATGCAACTTCAAATTTTTTAAAATCAAATGCTGTGATCGTCTTTGAGATGGAATTTTTAGCATCTAGAAACGAAATTCCATCTTGATGAAGTATAATTTTTTTACTGTCTAAAGTTTCAAAATCTACAACTGCTTTATCATTAAGTGAATTATAATCGATAGTTTCATCTAATTGAACTACATAAATACCTTTGTCTTTTGACCCAACGTAAAGAATGTTTTTTTTAGTGTTGCAAACAACACTCAGCAAATTTTTAGAATCTATCCCGTATTCCTCTGAAATATTTTGTAATTGGTTATTTTTTACTTGAAACAAACCTCCGCTTAAATCATAAATGCCCCAAGCTGCGGCATAAATCGTATTTTTATTATCTTTAGTAAAATCCCAAACAGTAGTTTTTCCAAAAGTTTGTATTTTTGTTTTCTGAGCAATGATATCTTCAATTTTATAATAATTAAGAAATCCTTTATTTGCACTGAAAAGGATATTATTATAAAATCCTAAACTCATAACGTTACGATAATCTAAAACAGACTCAATTTTTGGTGTTCTAGTATTAGTTGAGATTTTAAACAATCCTTCATTACAAGTTGAGAAATAAATTTGATTATTGTAAACAAAAAAGTCTGTCACGATAAATACGCCAAAGTGAGGATTTATTCCCTTTGGAGTGATAATTCGATTTGTTTTGATGTCGATAATAGCAACTCCAAGTTCGGTACCGACATACATTTTTCCTTCATAGGATAAAAGTTTTCGGACTCGATCGGCTGGTAAACCATTATTTTTATTGTAAAAAGTAAATTTTGTACCATTAAATGAGTAAACACCTCCGCCATAGCTGGCAAACCACATGTTACCGTTTTCATCTTGTGAAATGTCCCAACAGCTTTTGTTTGCAATTGTTTCCGGAAGAGGTAAATTGGTAAATGATCCATTCTCTAATTTTGAAACACCATTTTCAGTACCGATCCATAAATCAGTATTTTTGTCTAAATATAGTGATCGTATTGCGTTGTTTGGCAAACCATCAGCAGTTGTGTAGTTTTTGCAGGGTTTCATTTGGCTCCAGATACAACTACAAAAAAGGAATAGAAGATAAAATGGATATTTAACTCTCAAGCGCATGCATTAAGCTAGTTTTAGTGTAAAATTTTTCTGAAACCTTAATTTGGTAATCGTTTTTCATTACTAAAACAAACTTTTTACTATCAAGAGATTTTATAAAATTCTTATTTATTATTGCGCTAGCACTTACCTTTAGAAAGGTATGATGTGGAAGTAATTGAAATAAAGTACTCAAAGATTTTGAGACAGTTATAGACTCATTTTTCAGCATGATTTTGCATTTACCATCGCCATTACTTGTTTCACAATACCGGATTTCTGAAATTTCGGCTACTGTAAAACCATCATTATTTGGAAAAACAATCGATTTCTTATCGCTTTTTAAATTATTTTTTAAAATTTCTATTCGATTAATGCTGTCCGATAACAGAATCTTGTCTTCAAAACGTTCGATAATTGCTTTAATATTTAATGGATTTATGGGTTTCATTAAATAATTTAAAGCGCTAATCTCAATCGCTTTTGTAAATTGGTTGGCATGACCTGTTACAAAAACAATTTCAAAATTTATTTCGGCAAAATGATTAATTAATTCGAAACCATTTTTTTTAGGCATATCAATGTCTAAAAAAACTAAATCAGGTTTGCTCTTCTCAATTGAAATAATTGCTGTATCGACAGAATTACATAAATCCACAATTTGTAATTTGTTTTCACCGTAGACTTCGCAAAAAGTTTGTATTAACTCTCTTGATTTTTGATCATCATCAACAATGATAGCTTTAATTAGCATGGATAGAAAGATTTATGTTTTTGAGCATTAAAATAAAGTTGAAATGTATGATTTTTTGTTCAAAAATACAAAAGCGCATTATTTGATTTAGTCTTATGATATAAAAGTTTAGAACTATGTGTTAAAATAGGGCATAAAAAAACGCTAACTGTTAAGCTAGCGTTTGCGTTTTCTATTATTCATATAGTTCTCAATGGCCTCCCGAGTTGTAAGCCAATTGCGCCCTTCTTTATAGGCATCAATTTTACCGGTTCTTGCAAGTAAGCTGATGTACTCCTGACCGTAAGGCATATTGGGTTCTTGAACTAAATTTGAAATTTCAATATAATCCTTATCGTTATCAGGTAGTGCATTCAAATAGATATTTAAAGTACGTTCTAATGATTGACACATCAACAACGTTAACTTTTGATAATTACCTCCATTCGCTTGATTTAAAGCTTCGTAATATTTTTTACGATCATTTTTTAAGATAATCGCTGGCGGAAAACCGGAGCGCACTAAAATTAAATTCATAGCTAGCCGAACCGTACGTCCATTACCATCAAAGAAAGGGTGAATCCAAACCAATTTATGATGGAAAACGGCTGCAAGCTCGATATCATTGAGCCCTAATGGATTCGCTGTGATAAAATCAATCAATTCATCTAGTAAATCAGCTACTTTATTAGCGTTAGGCGGTGTAAAATTAGCTCCTGTAATGCGTACTCCTCCGTTGCGGATACGACCCGCAAAATCATCTTCGATAGAACGCAAGACTAAACCGTGCAACGAAAGGATATCGATGCTCCGTAAGCGATAATCTTCACTAACAATGTTGTATAAATAATCGATGGCTTTGTCGTGGTTGTGCGTTTCAAAATGTTCTCTCAGGGACTTGCCTTTTACAGTTATGCCTTCTTGAATTACCATTTGAGTTTCACGTAGACTTAATGTATTGCCTTCGATACTGTTAGAATTGTAGGTCCACTCAATAGAAAGGCTTTCTCTAATTTTATTTATTGCAATAGCAGGTAATGGCCTACTAGTATGTAGTACTTGCTTTTTTTCGTACAAACGATCAAAGGTTGCTTGAAATTCTTCTCTGTATTTTAAATCTATGTTCCACATAGCCACAAAGATACGATTATTATCGGATAGCTCTCTATTTTTATCTATCCGATATTAATTATTCAATAATCATTGATTTTAGTTTAGAACGGTACGCCTCTAATGCTACTGATTTTGAAATAAAACCAAAATATTTTTCGTCTTTTATAACGGGCAAAAAGGCCATTTTAGATCGTTCAAATTTGTTCATAACCGTCTCCATACTATTAAACGGATAGATAACTTCGGCAGGAATAGCCATAATGTCTTTTACCAATGTATATTTTACACGGTAAGTATTAAAAATGATTTCACGAATGTTGTTAAAGTGCACAATTCCAAGTAAATGCTGCTCTTTATCAACAACTGCAAAAATTACTTGATTGGAGTGTGAGATCAAATCAACCAATTTTTCTAAATTTTCATCAGGAGTAACGGTTAAATAATCGGTTTGTATTATGGAATTGGTATCCAGAGTCGAAAGTACATTTGTGTCTTTATTACTAGTAAAAGCATGTCCTTTTTGTGCCAAATCTTTAACGTCCATCGAGTGCTTTTCAAATCGTTTAGATATGGCAAAACTAATCGAGGAAACGATCATCAGTGGTAACATCAAACTGTAGCCTCCGGTTATCTCAGCGATTAAGAAAATAGCTGTCAACGGTGCGTGAAATAAGCCGCTTAGTATTCCGGCCATTCCCACCATGGTAAAATTGCTTACTGGAAGTTGTGTTAGACCGGTAAAATTTATCGCTTTTGAAAATAGAAACCCTACATAAGACCCTAAAAATAGGGAAGGAGCAAAATTTCCTCCGTTTCCACCTGATCCTAGTGTAATTGCTGTGGCAAAGACTTTAAGCATCATAGTGAGACCTACAAATGCAAGAAGTACCCAAGTATTATCTCTGAATTTACTAAATAAAGTGTTTTCTAGAATCTCTCCCGGATTTTTATCAGCAAGTACTTTTATACTTTCGTATCCTTCTCCAAATAGCGTTGGAAATACAAAAATTAGTACCGCTAAGATACTCGCACCTAAAAGTGCTTTTTTATACGGATTCAGTTTTAGTCTTTGAAAAAAATGTTCTGTTCTTCTGAAATTTCTAGTGTAGTAGATTGAAATAAAACCAGTTGCCACACCTAATAAAACATAAAAAGGAATTTTATGGTAATCAAATTCTTGCTGTTGTTTGAAATTTAGTAAAATCGTTTCGTCAAGTGCAATTACGGATACCAATGCGCCCGTTGCAGCAGCGATCATGATGGGCGTAAATGCAGAAATACTAACATCTACCAATAAAAATTCAATGGCAAACAATACTCCTGCTATTGGAGCATTAAATGCAGCTGCTATTCCAGCAGCCACGCCACAACCTATTAAAAGAGTTCGGTCTTTATAACTGAGTTTGTATTTTTGAGCATAATTGGATCCAAATGCAGCACCAGTTACCACAATAGGGCTTTCTAAACCTGCTGATCCTCCTAAGCCTACTGTAAGGGAACTTGTAAATATTTGGGCATACATTTGTTTCTTCGGAATGATGCTGGCTTTTTTAGCTACAGCGTACAAAATTTGTGGTGTTCCTTTTTCAATAGATCCTCCAAGAAAGCGTTTCACCACAAACACAGTTAGTAATAGTCCCGCAATTGGCAAGATACTATTGATAAAACTTAATTTTAAAATTCCGTTGATGTAGGTTGCAAACGAAAAAACCCAGTGCGCAAATGTTTTTAAAACAATAACGGCAAATGCTGAAGTAATACCAACTAAAACACTGGATAAGAATATGAATTGCTTTTCTGTCAGTATTGATTGAGACCAAGCAATGATAGCTTCTAGTTTAGAAAGATATTTTTTGAACATTTTTTTTGTTTGAATAGGCTAAATTACTACTATTTTAAGGAGGATAAAAATTTTGGCTAGGTTCTTTTTTTGTCTTTTCAATTTTAACCTTACTGCTTCAAAGTGAACTTTTCGGTTTGAAAAAAGCAATACTAATTGGCAGAAATAGTGTTAAAATCCTGCCGCTGTATCATCTCCTCTGAAATCAGCTCCACCTTCTAGTTTTTTATTTGGGAGTACCAAAATAGCATCAACCTTACCAATTACAGGCGTATTTTTTTCGTTAATGAGATAGTTTTTACTTTTTAATTTCGAAAGTGTGGCCGAGCTAAAAGCATTAGGTTCGAAGGTAATTAAATCAGGTAACCACTGGTGATGAAAACGAGGAGCATTCACCGCTTCTTGCATACTCAAATTGAATTCATGAACATTCAAAATCGTTTGTAAAACAGAGGTAATAATGGTGGAACCGCCGGGTGATCCAACAACCATATACAATGCACCACTTTTTTCAACAATAGTAGGTGTCATTGAACTCAACATTCTTTTGCCGGGAGCGATACTATTGGCTTCATTACCTACAAGTCCAAACATATTGGGAACTCCAGGTTTAGCGCTAAAATCATCCATTTCGTTATTGAGCATGAAGCCCAATTCGTCACAATAGTATTTAGATCCATAACCTGCATTTAATGTGGTTGTTGCTGAGACGGCATTACCAAATTGATCAACAATAGAATAGTGCGTTGTTTCCATACTTTCCATGTCGTTGATTGTTCCCGCTTTCACATCCAATGAAAGAGTAGCTTTATTAAAATCGAATGTCGCCATACGGTTTTTTAAATAAGTGTCATCCATTAATTGTTTGATTGGCATTTTTACAAAATCAGGGTCGCCAAGGTGAAAATTACGGTCGGCATACGCTCTTCTCTCCGCTTCAACAATAATTTGGATGGCCTCAGGGGAGTTATGACCCATTTTAGCCAGATCATAAGGAGCAATCATTTTAAGAATTTGCGCTAAAGTGATTCCGCCACTACTAGGAGGTGGCATAGAAATAATTTTTAAATCTTTGTAATTAAACGTTAGTGCTGTTCTCCATTTGGCCTCGTAATGTGCCAGATCTTCTAGCGTAATAATACCGCCTTTACTTTGCAGGTAGTTGACTAGTTTTTTAGCTGTTTCTCCTTTGTAAAATTCGTCACGACCGTTTTTAGCGATTCGTTTTAATGTCGCAGCTAAAGCAGGATATTTGATGTATTCATTTTCTTTGTATTCCTTTGATAGCACAGAATTAGGTCCGTTGTATTTAACCAAAACTTCGTGGTACTCGTGTAATCGTTCCTGTTGTTTCTTCGTTACAATTACTCCTTTTTCTGCTAATGCAATTACGGGTTCTAAAATTTCGGTAATAGGCAACGATCCTAGTTTTTCATGGACTGCAAAAATTCCTGCGATGGTTCCTGGCACTCCAATTGCTAGAGCGGTCTCGGTGCTTTTTCCGGGAATTACATTTCCTTTAGCATCTAAAAACATATCTTTTGATGCGGCCAATGGTGCTTTTTCACGGTAATCTAATGTACCTACTTCACC
>NZ_JAQWTM010000164.1 GCF_029242675.1 Flavobacterium sp. | reverse complement strand
TGGACTCCCTTATTTAGGGCAAAATAAAAATAATACTACGAGAGTTGTACAACCTGCTGATGTTCGTTTCCCATGGAATGTACTCTACTTGTTTCCTACTTTTGCCGAGGAGTCTTTTGATGTTTCTAAAGGCTATTTTGGAGATAAAATTTTAATTAGTTGGGACTTGAGGGGTAATTTTGAAAAAATTACTAGCGTAAAAATTTACAAAAGAGCCTATAATGAAGCTCAGGATAAACCGTATCAATTCATAGGGAGTGTTGCTCCAAGTGTAACCCAATACGAAGACCGTTATGCCGAAGGAGGTATTTTGTTTCAATACAAAGTAGTGGCTGAAGGGGTAAGTAAAATTGAAAATTTGTATGCTACTTACATAACAGGTTATGGTTATAGAAATCCTACAGCTGTGGTAACCGGAAATGTTAATTACAAAGGCGGTAACCCTGTAAAGGATGTGATTCTTATGGCTAGTTCTGTCGGGACAAGTGTAAACCAAGGAAGTTCGTTGTTTATACCTGCTGTATCAAGTTTAAAGATCGAAAATACCAATTCATCTATTACCAATGCGGTTACGTACCAAGCTTGGGTAAAACCTAAAGTGGCTTACAATGATGATTTGGGAGCTGCTATCAAGTTATTTCAACTCAGGGATGTTAACAACAATGTAATTGAAGGTTCGGTTAAGTTAAAAGCAAGTTCAAAAAAATTAGAAGTAAATATTAAAGGTAGTATTTACGTTTTAGAAAATTATTATCCATCTGGTGCTATTAATAGTAGAGGGGAAGATATAATGGTACCAGTGAGTGATTTTAATACTAATTTCATTCATTTTTCGGTGATTATGAAAGAGGGATCGGTTCCTACTTTACTTGTTAACGGTAGAGAAATAACGATAGCATATAAAGATCTGGTTAGTGCTAAAATGAGTAAAATTGACTCAGGATATCTAGCTCCATATTTTAACGTAACTGTTCCTATAACAACTACTACTTTAAAAATTGGTGGTAATACGGTATTTTGGAACAATATTTATGTAGGTGGTGGAAGAGATGCTTATCATGATGAAGTTAGAGTGTGGAAAGCTGTTTTACAAACGCAGCAAATCCGAACTGATTACTCCCGTTATATAACAGGTAATGATTCGCGATTAATAACTTATTTGAGAGCTAATGAAAAAGTAGGTCAATTTGCTTATGATTTATCACGTGATGGATTTAATTATAATAAAAATCATGGTAAACTAACGAATTCTACTCAGCCAATAACATGGGCGACAACCGCAGGAGACTTTCCAACAAGTACTCAACTTGGTATTTTGGGAGTGACTGATGCAAACGGTAACTATGAGATTACCGCCATACCTTACTCAGGTACCGGAGAATCATTTACGATAACGCCTCTATACGGACAACATAAATTTGAACCTGGACAACAGTTAGTGTTTTTAGGTCAAGGCTCTGAGGTGGTAAATAAAATTAACTTTGTCGATAATTCTTCCTTTAGTTTTAAAGGACAAATTGCCTATGACACAAGAGGAGTATTCCCTTCTTATCAGAAAGTTGATCAATACAAATCATCAACTAATGAAGGAACCTCTTGGATTGCTGGACCCGGAATTTTAGACGAAGGGTACAATTATTACACAAAAGGAAGTGAAAAATTTCCAAAAGGACAATATTGGTTGAACAACAATGGAACGCCTACGGATACTTCAGATGACTATTTAGATCGATATGCTAGTATTAAAACGCAAGGTGCTAATGTGTATATTGACGGAAATATTGTTTTGGATCAAAACAGTATACCTGTCGTTACTGATGATACGGGTTATTTTGACATCAGCGTTCCTATTGGAAATCACTACATTACCGTAAAAAAAGACGGTCACGAGTTTACTTACAACGGACGATTCCCTGCTGGAACAGCGTCAACCAAAGAATTTTTTGAAGATTCAAACGAAGCAGTTGTGTTTGTGGATAATACAAAAGTTACTGTAATAGGTAAGGTGGTTGGTGGATCCATAGAAGCCGCTAAAAAACCTGGTTTCGGAGAAGATGGGCTTAAAACCCTATCAGTAAAGGACGTAAGTGGGAACACAAAAACTATTGATGTTAGTACTCGAAACAATATTGGAGTTGCAGCATTTACTTTAGGATATGCGCCAGCTGGCTCAACGGTAACTCAGTATACAAGAGCTACTTTTAGCACCAATACTACTTCGGGAGAATACCGTGTTTCGCTACTACCGTTGCAATATGAATTGAAGGCAGAAGACTTAACGATTCCTAAAAACACCATTATTGCTTTAATAAAAGCGGGCACCTCAGAAACACTTGATTTCGCTAAAGTAGAAGCAACTACAAAACCTACTTTTACATATACCGACAATTCATTGGAAAAAAAGCTAGAAGGAAAACCCTATCACTACGAGAAAAGTTTTGTTTATAGATCGACTCCTGTGTTACAAGTAATAGAGCAAACATCAGATAAAAAGATTGTAGTAGATGGTACTAGTATAGAAACCACAGATTTTGTGACTCCAGTTTATACACAATTTAAGGAATATCAAATAGTTTAAAACCGTTTTGAACGTTACACCAATAATGACATTGATGGTGCTGCTAGTGTAGAGGTAAAAGTACCCGTTAGTGATGGGGAACTGATTGCAAATAATAATTTAGCTTTGATCGATTCTGGAAAATTAGTTGTAGATCCAAATGATGAAAGCAAATTAACCTATTCTTTCAAGGGAGGAGTGCCGAGTATTGCACCTCCATTTAAAATTACGAGTAGTTTAAAATACCGTATTAACGGAGTAGATTATGATGTTGAGGGTTATAACCCAACAGGAATTATATTAGGAGGGAAGTCTGATGGAAGTCAAACTTTTGTAACCGCCGCTCCAGATATTCCAGAAATTATTTTAAGAGACCCTCCAGGATCTAATAGTTTTGCTTCTATCGAAAAAGGAGAAAGTATTTCTTTTACTACCGAAAATTCATTTGCAAATTCTGAAGGGTTTACAACTGATTTTAAAATCATGGGAGGTGTTAAATTTGCTGCTGGTGGTGGTCTTGTTGGCCCTATAATTGAATCAGAGGGGTTTAATAATATTAACTTAGGTATTGGAGTTAACCATTCGTCATCAGACGGGAAAAGTCTTACTAAAACCTATACGTTTAGTAAAACCATTTCTACGAGTGATGATCCTGATTTTGTGGGTTCCATGGGAGATTTATATATAGGAAATTCTAAAAATCAATTTTATGGTTCTTTTGATGATGTAAAAGCATCTACAACAGTACCTACAAGGACAGTTGGAGGAGTTAAGCAGGACTTAGCTTCTACTGAATATGAAAATTTAGGAACTACAGAAGTCCCTTTATACATCAGTAAACAAAAAGCAGTTTATTTTGTTGACGAGCCTTCTGAAACTTTCTTTGTTTACTCGCAAAAACACATTCTAGAAACTTTAATCCCTGAATATGAGTTGTTTATTACAAACATAGACAATGGTACTTTAATACCAGGAAAAGATGGTGCTTTGAGTAAGGCTCAGTACCTAGAAAGAATTCGACTGTGGAAAAAATTGATTTTGGACAATGAGTTAAATAAATATTTGGCCAAAAACAACCGATTGGATTATAAAGCTAAAGTAACTAATGTACTTAATGAATTTAATACTTCAATTACTAATGAAATTGAAGAGGGAAATGCTGGACCAATAGCGGAAAAGAACCTTAGAGATAAGCTAACGGAATCTAAAAAAACAAGCGATTTATTGAATCAATATTTTCAAAAAAATATTTCTTTTGATGCTGGTGTGGGCGAATATTCTCAAAGCGTAGAAACGAGTATCGTTAATACTACATCCTTAGCATATAATTTAACTATTGATGAAAGTTTTGGATTAGATATCGGTTTTGCTGTCAATTCTACTGGTATTTTAACCTCTACAAAAGGAGTTTTTCAACAAGACATTAACACTTCTCTTACCGAAGAAGCAACCCAAACGACAACCGTTAGTTATACCTTAAAAGATAATGACACAGCCAACTTTTTAAGTGTAGATGTTGTTAATGCTTTTGACGGAAATGGGCCTATATTTATCACGCAAGGAGGTAGAACATCTTGCCCGTATGAAGGTGCAGAAGAGTCAGTATTCTTTACCGACACTAAATTTAAGGACTATATTACTGCGTCATTAGCTTTTGACAAGAGTATCATTGCAAAGCAGAAAGAAATTGACGCAATCAAAGACTATAAAAACACTCCTAAAGTTACAAGAGATTATAACGAGTATCAAAGGTCATTATTAAGAGTTCAGAAACAAAACATTATAACTCAAAAATCAGATCTTGAAAAAGCCTTTTCAAGTAATATTGATTGCTGTATAAATGATGACAAAGCACAGTTAAGTTATGCCACTCAAAAAGTAGAAGTACCTGTTTTAAAAGTTACTGTTGCTGATGTAAGTAATATAACTGAAGGTAGAAATGCAGAGTTTGAACTGATTTTAGAAAACCAAAGTGCAGCCGGTATTGATGCCGACTACAAATTGGTGGTTGATAATACTACCAATCCTGATAATGCAATTATTAACCTCGCGCCAAATGGGACAATTGTTCGTGTGCCTTACGGAAAAACGATAATATACAAGTTGACCCTAGGCAAATCTATTTCTGACACATACGATTATGAGAATATAAAAATTAGATTAGAATCCCTTTGTGATGGCGAAGACGTAAGTTCGGCAGTTTCTATTTCTGCGCACTTCTTACCTGCTTGTTCAATCGTTCTTGTAAATGCACCTTTGGACAACTGGGTGTATAATCGAGAAACTGCCTATAATGCAGACGGAACAACTAAACCATTACAAGTAAAATTGAATGGATACAGTACCAAATTCAAAAGTTTTAAAAAGATCGATTTAGAATATCGATTGGCTACAGCTTCTAATTGGACCCGCCTGCAATCTTATTATGGAACACAAGCGTTTTATGATGCAGCTATATTGGCTGGGGAAACAGGAGTTAAATTGATAGGTTCAGATGTGGTTTTAAATTATGCTTTTGATATCGCTGCTTTAAAATTAATTGATGGAAAATATGAAATCCGTGCCAGAAGTACATGTACTAATAATACTGAATTTATTTCGGACATCACATCAGGTAGAGTCGATTTAAACGCACCCGTGCGATTTGGAACTCCATTGCCAATTAATGGAATTTTAGGAGCTGGGGAAGATTTGAAAGTAAGTTTTAACGAACCAATTTTCTATAATTCGGCAGTTTCTACAATAGAAATAAAAGGACAAACTAATCAACTAGAAATTGATCATAATGTGTCGTTACGATTTGATGGTGCGGGTAATTCTATGGTGATCAATAGTCCACGGATAACAACTGGCGATTTAGCCATTGAGTTCTGGATGAAGAACAGTACTACTGCAACTGAGGCAACTATACTTGCTCAAAATGAAGGAGTGAAAATCAAATTATTAAACGGAAAGATATACTTTGAATTAGCTGGTCTATCTGCTAATGGAAGTATTGTAAACGATGGATTATTTCATCATTATACCTTTACACATAAAAACAGTAATGGTATTCTCCGCATTTATCAAGATGATAAACAAATTGGTGTTGTAACAGGAGCAACCAACGTTCAGTTTTCTAATAATAACGCTTTAACTTTTGGAGGTAACACCTTTATAGGTAACATGCATGACCTACGCATTTGGAGTAAAGACATTAATCTAGATGAGGCTTATGCCAAAATGTATGCAAAATTGATAGGTAACGAAGCCAATTTAGTTGGATACTGGCCTATGGATGAAGGTAGAGGAACACTCGCAAACGACAAAGCAAGGTTCAAACATGCAATTGTCAAAGAAGCTTGGGACATTAAACCTAAAGGGACATCGTATGACTTTGCTAATGGCCAAAATTTGAAATTAGACAAAGTGGGTTCAGTGCAGTTAACCAAAGAAATGGACGCAACTCTGTCGTTTTGGATGAAAACAGCTGTTTCGCAAGAAGCAACTTTATTCTCTAACGGAAGAGGAGACGGAACTGATCTAAAACAGTCTAATGGCTTCAGTAATAAGTGGGCAATTAACTTAAAGGCTACGGGTAAATTGACTCTGGAGGCTGAAGGTAATTCTTATGAATTAGTAAGTCAAAACATGGCCGATAATACATGGCATCATGTGACTTTACTATTTAATAGGCTAGGTTCTTTGCGTACCTATGTAGATGCCGTTCCAGTCTCTGCAAATCCAATGGTCAACATTGCTGGTTTCTCTGGCAACAAAGTTTGGTTAGGAGCTCGAGTAGGAACTGATATAGGCGGTGCAGAAACTGTTGATCGCCCTTATACAGGGAGAATAGATGAATTCCAGTTTTGGAACACTTTACGAAATGTAGAGCAAATAAGTCGTGATAGATTTAATGAAATTAGTACAGAAAGCATTGGATTGATGCTCTATGCTAAAATGAATGAACCTGATCCTAAAACAAGTAATGGGCCTCGTTACTATCATGTAGAGAAAGGACAATCTGGATTTCCAAATGACGCTATTTTAAGTAGCGGCGCTCTTAAATATTCTGATGATGTACCTCCAGTTAAACCAGAGAGAACATTAATCAAGTTTCAAGTGAACAATGTAGTTAATCAAGATCAAATGATTTTAGAGCCTGTAATTACAGACTGGGCATCATTAGAAGGCCAAATTATTGATATTACAGTTGATAAGATGTTTGATAGTGCGAACAATATGCAACAGGCACCTATTACTTGGACAGCTTATGTAAAACGTAACGAAGTAAGTTGGTTTGCAGAGGGATATAATGAAATTGTAGATATTGTTAAGAAATCAGGAGAAGAAAAATCGTTTGAGATCACCTTACTTAATAAAGGAGGTAAGGGTCAACCTTTCGCAATTAGTAACTTACCTAAATGGCTAACTTTAAGTAAAACATCAGGTATAATCTCACCTGCAAGTAAAGTGATTATTACTGCTACAATCGATAAGGAATTAACACCAGGAGAATATCTTGAAAACCTTTATTTAAAGACAGATTTTGGCTATGACGAAAAAATGCAAATCAAACTAAGAGTACTGGGACAAGAACCAAATTGGACCGTAAATCCTAAGGATTATAAGTACAGTATGAATATTGTTGGTAGAATCAAAGTAGACGGAAAATTTTCTGAAGACATCTACGATAGAATTGCTGCATTTTCTAATGGAGTAGTAAGAGGTACTACTAAGTTGGTTTACAATACATCTTATAAAGAATACTATGTGTTTTTAACAGTGTACAGTAATTCTATAAATAATGAAAATATTAACTTTAAAATATGGGATGCTTCAAGAGGTGCTACCCAAGTTGCAACGATGAATGGCCAGTCAGCTATTGTATTTGAGGAAAACGGAGTTTTAGGAAAATTAAGTTTACCTGTTGTTTTTGAAAACTCTTCTGTGGTTGAGCAAAAGATAGCTTTCAACACAGGTTGGACATGGGTTTCAATGAATGTCAATGACCCTAATTTCGCGAATCTTAATGCTTTAACAAGTGGATTAAAGTTAGAAACATCTGATCGTATGTTGACAAATTCACCAGCGCGTTTAGAAACTTATTTTAAGAATGAAGCTACACCATCAAATAGTGGCTGGTCAGGTACTATATCTGCTAATGGTGGTTTAAGTAGTACTAAAATGGTTAAAGTGTATTTAGCTCACGAGCAACCGATGACAATTAAAGGGACGGCAATTGATGCAGTTAATTGGAGTTTTCCTATTCAGGAAAAATGGAACTGGCTTCCATATGCAATAGGATCTAACCAGCAAACGAATGAAGCTTTGGCTTATTTTGAAGCTACTGATGGCGATGTAATTAAATCGCAAAATCTATTTGCAATTTACGATCCAATTATTGGTTGGAGCGGTACGCTAAATTATTTAGAGTCAGGCCAAGGATATATGATTAAATCTAGTAAAGCACAGCTTTTCAAATATCCTAGTTATTTATCCAACACGAATAAAATGGTAACTAACGGTAAAAATCTAGATGGGTCTAATGGAGTCCAAGAAGCAATTAGAGACGAGTTTAAGCAATACCCTGAGAATATGAATGCTGTTGTATTAATGCCTAATGGTTATGACGCACTTTATGCTTATGATGCGAAAGGCTTTTTAAAAGGCGCCACTAGTTTTCAATATGTAAATAATAAGAGATTAAGTTTTATTACTATGTATGGAGATAAAGCTGATGAGCTGGTATTTTATCTTGGTAACGGTAGCATTAACAAGAAAACATCAAAAAAAGTTGTTTTCAAGGGTAATGATGTTTTAGGAACCATTACAAAACCAATTGTTCTAGAAGAAATTGCGGATGACATAAGTATATATCCAAATCCTTTTGACAATGAAATTGCGGTAAGTACAAATGCATTGAATGATCAAAGTATCATTATCCGACTGTACTCTTTAACAGGAACGTTAATTCTTGATGTTAGTAAAAATGTAGTAGCAGGGGATAATGTATTAAAAATTTATCCAAATGTCGTTGCTGGTGTTTATGTACTTCAAGTTACTGTTAACGGTGAAACAATCACACATAAAGTAATGAAAAAATAGCATTAGATCAATTTAGACGCCAAGACACCTACATACGTGTTTTGGTGGTTTAAATCAATTTAAAATTTAAATTATGAAAAATTATATATATAGCATTATTGTGCTGTTTCTGGTAAGCTTTAATAGCTTTAGTCAGGCTCCTTCTTGGACAGTGAAGGAAAATGATTTTCAGTATACGATGACTTTTGTCGGATCCTTAAATGTCGATGGTGTTAGGTTATCTAATAGTACTGATCAGGTAGCTGCCTTTGTAAATGGTGAGTGTCGTGGAATGTCGAATTTGATTTATGTAGCTTCAGAGGATAAATATTACGCTTATTTAACGGTTTTTTCCAACTCGAATAATGAGACGATTACATTTAAAATGTACGATTCAGCTAACAATGTTGTAAAAGATGTATTTAGTACAGCAAAATTTGCGTCCAATGCAAATTTTGGTAACCTTTCTCTTCCTTATGTTTTTTCAAATAATCCATTACAAAAAGACGCTGCACTTTTAGATGTTAATTTTGTTGGTGTTACTCGTAATGATATTAGCATTATTGGAAATAAGATTACAGTGTATCTAAATGCTGGACAAAGTGTAACAGCCTTAAATACGGTCTTCACGAGTAGTCCGGGTTCTTCTGTTTACATTGGAAACGTGCAGAAATTTTCTGGAGCCAATCTTTTGGACTATTCTACCCCTATCACTTTCAAGGTAATTGCAGAAGACCAAAGTACGGTTAGAGATTGGATTGTGGCTGTTCAGATGCCAACTTATCCAGTAACCTTACCAACTGTTTTTACTTTGTCGAAATTAACGATAGATGAAAATCAACCGGTAGGAACAGCTGTTGGTGATTTTAGAGTAATGATAGAAGATAGAATCGTTTCTGATCTTTCTCTCATTCCAGGAGACGGAGGATTTGACAATGCTTCTTTTGAAATTATTGGGAATCAATTAAGGGTTAAGAATATTTTTGATTTTGAAACTAAAAGTTTATATAAAATTCGAGTAAGAGCTGTTAGTAATCGGAAAGAAATTGTTGAAAAAACATTTGAAGTAACTGTAATCGATGATATGTTACCTACGGTTTTCACTTTGTCAAAGTCAACAATTGACGAAAATCTCCCATCAGGAAGTATTGTCGGTAACTTTACAATTAGTAAAGAAGACAGAAATGTGTTTGCTTTATCACTAATCGACGGCGTAGGTGGTGAAGATAATGCTTCATTTACAATAAATGGAAATAAACTACAAGTAAATAGTATTTTCGATTTTGAGACCAAAAACATTTATAAAATTCTTGTTCAGGCAGTTAGTAGCCGTGGAGATATATTAGTACAAGCTTTTACGGTAACCGTATTAGATGATAAATTACCTACAATTTTTACTTTGTCTAAACTCACGTTTGACGAAAATCAATTAGTAGGAACTACAGTAGGGGATTTTACAGTTATAAAGGAAGATAGAAATGTTTTTACGTTGACATTGATAGAGGGTGTAGGCGCAGAAGATAATGCTTCATTTGAAATTATTGGTACCAGTTTGAAAGCAAAGGCTGTATTCGATTTCGAAGCTAAAAATATTTATAAAATTCGTGCGCAAGCAGTAAGTAGTCGTGGAGATGTTCTCGAACAATCATTTACTGTCACAATATTAGATGATAAATTACCTACGATTTTCACATTGTCTAAAGCTAATATTGACGAAAACCAAGCAATTGGAACAGTGGTTGGTGACATCACTGTAATTAAGGAAAATAGAACTGTTTTTTCACTAACACTTGTCGATGGTTTAGGTGGTGACGATAATGCTTCTTTTGAAGTTACGGGTAAAGATCTGAAGTCAAAGGAGATGTTCGACTTTGAAACAAAAAACAGTTATAAGATTCGAGTAAAAGCTGAGAATTCTCTAGGTGAAGTACTATTTTCTACCTATATCATTTCTGTAAACGATATTAATGATACTCCAGTTTTAATAACAATTAACAATGCTAGTATAAATGAAAATTTGCCTGTTGGAACAGTTGTAGGGACTTTAACAACTAAGGATCAAGACAAAGATACGAGTATATATAGTTTTGCAATTAGTGGGACTGATTATTTAAATTTTGATATCAAAGGAAATCAGTTGGTTTTAAAGAAAAGTCTAGATTTTGAAGCACAAAATATTTTTCATTTTGATCTAATTAGCAACGATCAAAGAGGTGGTGAAGTAACAGAGAAGATGACAATATTTGTATTTGATGTCAATGAGAATCCTATAATTACTAAAAAAAGTGGCTTTAACACCGTCGATTTTGTGTTTTCAAATTTATCTAATACTATTAGCATAATTGGAAAAGTTGATGCAACCGATGTCGATGCTAACTCCGTTCTTACTTTTGAAATGGTTCTTGGTCAACAAGTACCATTTTCGATTAGTAAAGATGGAACTGTAAGTTTCGATGGAACGATTGATCCAAATAATAAAACAACTTATAGTTTTGCCGTTAAGGTAACGGATAATGGGGTACCTAAACTTTCAGATACTGTAATCGTTAATGTTACAATAGAATTTAATATTGTTGATAAGTTGATGTTTAATAATTTGGTCTCACCAAACGGTGATGGACATAATGATCGATTACTAATCAATAACCTGCAATTATTCAATAACTATGTTTTGTCTATTTACAGTTCTAAAGGTCAGGTAGTTTACACTACTAATTTATATAAGAATGACTGGGTTGGTGATGGCTTAGCTGAAGGGGAATACTATATCTATTTTACCGGAAGAGATCAAAACAGTAAAGAACATGTTTACAGAGAAATGGTCAGATTAGTATATAATTAAATTTGATTTAATTATATACAGATCATTCAAACTTTATGAGCATCAATAATAAAAAACAAATGAAATATATAAAAATAAAATTAGTGTACAGTTTAGCTCTTATTCTGTTCATTGTATCTGTAGGACATGCACAGTTTCAACTAAACAATCGCCTGATTCAACAAAATAAGTTGGGAGTTAATGTTGCATATGCTGGTGAGTTTGATAAAACTCGTATATCACTTGTTGCAGGAGTAACTCCAAACAAAGTTGTAGATGCTAATTCATTAAAGTGGCAGCAAGTAACGTTAGACTTGCCATTAGCAAATAAATTAGCAACGGCTACTGTTTTCACTAAGATAGCTGCAGGTAGTTTTTCCCAAATGCAAATTAAACAAGCGTTTTCTTATAAGGTAGATCTTGCTAAAGATCAAAGTTTAGCCGTAGGATTTGGAGTGAGTTTTAATCAACAAAATATTGACTTTAAAGGTAATTTCACTCCTAATAGTTTTGTTGATTTAAATGACCCTTATTTGGGTCGTGAGCAGATGTATGAAAACAAATTAGGACTCGAGATAGGTATGGTGTATAAATATAGAAGTTTTCAATTTGCAGTAGCTCTTCCTTCTTTAGGTAGAGATAAGCCATATACAAACGAAATTACTGCTTATACGGAGTATAAATTTAAACTTAACAAGAATCTTGATCTAACGCCTTCTATTTTATACCTGCAAACTCAATCCAATCGCTATGAAATAACAAACAATTTGAATTTAAGTTATGAAGGCAAAGGGTGGTTGCAAGTTGGTTATGTAGATTATGGTCAGGTTATTTTAGGCTTTGGATTAAATATTAAGGGTCTTGGAATTGGCTATAATTTTGGCTACGCCAATAAAGATCAAACTAGTGCAATCTTTGGCAATAGTCATCAATTTGGTCTGTTTTTTAACTTGTAGCAAGTCGGTTTTAGATTTTTTACGGTTCTATACAGCTTAAACAATTTCAAAATAAAAGAATACATATACCTTCTATGAATTTATCTGTAGATTAATCTTTTTATCATTTAAGAGAAGTTCTAAGGAGAAATGTGTGTAATTCATAAAGTTGTCTTGTTCAAACAGGTTTTTTTTTAAGTTCAGAACTGAAGTTACATACTATTTAGATTTTGGTTTAATTATAGTATCGCAGATTATCATTTTTAAAGTAATTATTTTCCAGAATTACAAGTGAAATATATTTGGCTTTGTAAATTGTACTTCAAAATTTTAAAGTTAGCTCAAAAATGTCATTGTAATTTGAAGTATTGGTATACAGGAGTAGAAGACGAAATGCTACTACTCCTTTCTTTTAAAAAAGGTTTTTTAATTGTAAGTCTCAATATAAATGATTGGCTAAAATTAATCAATCTTACTAAGCTATTATTTTACTTGATTTTGATTGTTCCAAGTAACGATCTAGCGTGAAAGTTATTGTTTTTTTTAGTTGTAATTTAACATTTAAATAGTCTATAGTAAGCATAGTTACTGCTTAAAGCAAAAGCAGCTTTCCTTTCAAGTCCTTTTAGTTGGATGTTGCAAGGTAGTTTACATTATCGAGCCGAGATAGTTTATGATAATAGCTATTGCCTCTTTCGATAAATGTAGATTGTTTAATGCAAAAAAAAGGCCTCACAATCGTGAGACCTTATAATTAATCTAAACAGTATTAGTTTTTAATAAATTTCTTTGATGAAGTTTTTTGACCATCATTTACTTCGATGATGTATACGCCAGTTCCTAATTTACTAACGTTTATTCCGTTTTCAGTAAGTTTACCAGCATCAACTTGTTGACCAAGGAAATTAATTAACCTATAGGTTCCTTCTCTATTATCCACCATTCTAACATTTAGTATGTTGTCTGTTGGATTTGGATACATTACGATGTCTGAAATAGAGCTTTCATTTCCGATAGCAATAGTAGCTTTAGTCGAAGCAAATTCTGTTATTGCTGATGCGCCAATGTTTACCGTGTAATCTTCAACTTCTCCGTAAGAGAACGTTTCACAAGCAGTTTGAGCTGCATTGTACTTCATAGAAATCCTCATACGTGTTAAACCTGATAATGCAGTAGTAGGCACAGTAAAGGTGCTTGAAAGTGTTGCACTACTGGACGAAGATCCGGATACCATTTCTTCATTCGCTTCAAAAATTCCATTTTTATTATAGTCAATCCATATTTTCCAATATTCAGTGTAGGCCGTTGAACGGAAACCTGCACTAAATAGGATTGTATTTGAACCATAAGGAAGGTTACCTACAAGATTAGTAAAATTACCATATCCTGCATTTGCACCAGTTGTATTTGAGATACCACCTATTGAAACATAGTCGATGTATTCATCAGCTACTGAGTTTCCTTTAGATGCGCAATAGCTTACTGTGTTACTCAAAGTTGTTACGTTTACAGTTGAACTGCTAGCGGATATATTACCAGCGGCATCTTTTGCTTTGACTGAAAATGTGTACGCTGTACTTGGGTTTAATCCAGTAACGGCATAAGAAGTGGTAGTTACTGTAGCTTTTAAACTTGAACCTTGATAAACCTCGTACCCTGTCACGCCAACATTGTCTGAAGAGGCATTCCAAGATAAATTGGTAGTGGTTGTAGTTGTACCTGAAGCGGTTAAACTTGATGGTACCGTTGGAGCCGTTGTATCTGCAGTTGCGGCAGTAATATTTACAGTGTAATCTTCTACTTCTCCATAAGAAAATGTCTCACAAGCCGTAGGTATTGCATTGTATTTCATAGAAACTCTCATTTGTGTAGGTCCATTTGCCGCAGAAGTAGGTACTGTAAATGAGCCTGAAACAGGGGTTGTTTGCGATGCAGTTTTACTATAAACTAATTCTCCAGCATCACCAAAAACACCGTTTTGATTGTAATCAATCCAAACTGCATAGCCTTCATTATACTTGGTACCGGTCCAAGTAGGTGTAATGGTAATGGTGCTCGATGCACCTTTTGTTAAGTTGGTTGAAAGCGATGTGAAATCACTGTATCCATTTCCGCCTGTACTACTATTATTAATGGTGCCTAATTGTACTTTGCTAATGTATTCATCTGCAACACTATTTCCTTTTGAAGCACAATATGAAATGGTAGCTGCCGTAGTCGTAGTTGTGGCTGAATTACTTGAAGCCGAAAGATTGCCTGCCGCATCCTTAGCTTTTACAGTAAAAGTGTATGTGGTAGAAGCACTTAGGCCAGTTACGGTATAGTTAGTTCCTGTACTGGTTCCTAATAGTGTTAAACCATTATAGATATTATAGCCTGTTACGCCAATATTATCGGTAGAAGCATTCCATGATAAATTAGTCGATGAGTCGGTTGTTCCTGCGGCTGCTAATGCAGTCGGTGTAGAAGGAGCAACAGCATCTGCAGTTACATATGCAGAACCAACTCCAACAGCATAAAAGGCATTGGTAGTAGCGACCACCTCAGGGGAACCCTCTCCATATAATTCTACTGCAGATTGAATTCCGTAGGTTCTTGCATTGGCAAAGGTTGAATTTGCGGATAAGTAAACACTCTCTAATCGATACGCAATTCTAGCCGCTTTATCAATTGAGATTCCAGTTACATTGTAGGAACTTCCAATGTCATTTGTCCCTGATTTACCAATGCTTAAGATATAAAACCAGTGGTTTAATACACCACTATTTGTATGAACCCCACAGTAGTCATTAGCCTGAGTAGGCGTACCACAATTAATAGTTTTCCAGTAAGTACCACCGTAGGTGTCAGGTTGACCTTCTGATTTAGGATCGCTCATTGATCGTAAGGCGGCACTACCGGCTCTTCTTTCAATATCTTCACCAATTAACCATGTAGATTTTCCAGGTGCTGCAAAATATTCTACGCAGGCTCCCCATATATCTGAAAAACCCTCATTCATCGCCCCTGATTCTCTTTGGTAAGCTAAATTTGCTGTTTTTTCACATAGTGCATGACCAATTTCGTGTGCGGCAACATCTAATGATGTTAAGGCATCAAAATAGGTACCGCTTCCATCTCCGTAAGTCATAACGCTACCATTCCAGTACGCATTGTCGTATGCATTATCATAATGCACGTAACTTTTTATTGCTGTACCTAAATTGTCATAACTGTTTCTTCCGTGAACGTTAGATAAGTAATCATATGTTTTCTCTGCTCCCCAGTGGGCGTCCAAGGCAGCATTGTCTTTGTTGGTATTATTGTATTCTGCAGCAGTCCAGTTATTGTCGGAGTCTGTGAAGTTTACTGCTGCATTATAATTAGTTCCTTTCTTCATGTTAAAGGTTTGTATCCCATTTCCACGAGTGGCGTCGGATAAAATGTAAGACGAACCACTAAGTCTAGTTTCAATAGTCTGCGTTCCGCTGTATCTAGTTGCTGCATTTGCTGCAACCATAAAAGAACTATTGGTTATTTTGTTTTTTGCAGTAGCATCAATCGTTGTACTTTTTTTAGCATGGCTATATTCGCCAAGGTGCTTGATTGTTGCGTTATAGTACAATACCTTTCCCGTATTTGCATCAATATATAGGTCACCACGGCTTACTGGATTGGTAGCATAAATATCAAATTTGTAAGCTAAGTGTATTTTTTGATTCGTTGTTTTTTCTCCTTGATCGATCATTTCTGGAAGATAAACTAATTCACCTTCGGGTTTTTCATATCCAATTTTAGCGGCATTTGATGGATTTTCCCATAAGTATTGTGTAGCCCCAATTTGTTGTACGGCTTTATTGAATGCTATTTCTTTAGATAGTGTTGGGGTGGTAGCAGCCTCTTTAATCTCGTAGTATTCGCCACTCATCGAAGTTAATTTTCCGTTTTTTGAATGGAGAGAGTATGTGGCATACTCTACTTTAATACCTTGGTGGTACAATTGAAATTTTTCATGGTTGAATCCTGACTTGTCTGATTCTGACTTTAGTTTTGAAAATTTAGAGCTTGGTTTTAGCTTAAGTTGATCTTGTAAAACTTTTTGAGAGTCAGTTGCTTTGTACGTAGATTGTTTGTTAAAGAGTATTAATGATGGTTCGCCATGTTCATCAACAATTCTATTCTTTACGTTTTTTTCTGAATCTTGGGCCTGGCCTTCAATGGAAAATAATGACACGCTAACAATAAGTGCAATTTTGCTAAGTAGTTTTTTTTGCATTCTTTGTGGTTTTAAATGTTAATTAAATATTAATATTCGCTTGTTTCCAAATATAGCTTATTATTTCACAAATATTACGTAATTATCATAAAATATAAATTTAAATTGAATTATATGCTACTTTTTACATTTTAAACACTATTTTTTTGCGTTAAATATGTGTTTTTTATTTTTTATTAATTGTTGTAAAAAAAGGCCGTAAAGCACTAATTGTTAAAATTTTATGTTAAATAATTGGATTGTGTTTAAAGCCGTGAAAAAGCATCAAGAGTGACTAACTGTTGAACTACTTTCAAAAATGAATTTTTTTTACTTTTTTCCACGCATTAAATTGGATTTCCTGATCAATTGTAAGATTCCATTGTCAGGTTGTTTTAAAAAAAAAGGGGTGAACAGCTGCCAAAATGTACGGCCTTTAGAATTTACATAATAAAATTGATTGACTGTTTGAGGAAAAAGCAAGTTAACGCATCATTATTTTTGTTTTAAATAGCTTTTGTAGAAGAGATAAAGTACTATTCACATGTAGTACCTTGGGTCAAGAATAATTAAATGTATTTTACTTTTGTATTTGAAAACATGCGAAGGTCGTGGTAAGCATTAAAAGTTGCTTAAAGCAAAAGTACCTTTCTTTTGAAGCGCTTTTAGTTGGGATGTAGCACTCTAGTTTACAATATGTTTTTTAAGAGGCTCGGTGATGTAGTTTACAATATCGAGCTGAGGTAGATTGTGGTAGTAGTAATTGTTTCTATTGATAAATGTAGAGTGTTTAATGCAAAAAAAAGCCTCACATATCGTGAGGCCTTTCTATTTATCTATGCAGTATTAGTTTTTAACAAATTTCTTTGATGAGGTTTTTTGTCCATCATTTACTTCTACGATGTAAACTCCGGTACCTAATTTACTAACGTTTATTCCGTTTTCAGTAAGTTTACCTGCGTCAACTTGTTGACCAAGGAAGTTAATTAACCTGTAGGTTCCTTCTCTGTTATCTATCATTCTAACATGTAATATGTTATCAGTTGGATTTGGGTACATCACGATATCTGAAATTGAAGCCTCATCACCTAGCGCACTACCTGGTTTAAGTGCTGCAAATCCAGCAATTGGTGCCGTTCCAATATTAACCGTATAGTCTTCTACTTCTCCGTAAGCGAAAGTTTCACAAGCCGTTTGAGCTGCATTGTATTTCATAGAAACTCTCATACGAGTTAGACCTGAAAGTGCAGTAGTAGGTACTGTGAAGGTACTTGATAGGTTAGCACTACTAGAAGATGATCCAGATACTACTTGTTCATTAGTTTCAAAAACACCGTTTTTATTGTAGTCAATCCAAACTTTCCAAAACTCAGTATAAGCCGTTCCTGTAAATCCAGCGCTAAACAAGATAGTGTTAGAACCATAAGGTACATTAGCAATTAAATTAGTGAAATTCCCATAACCAGCATTTGCTCCTGATGTATTCGATACGCCACCTATACTTACATAATCAATGAATTCTGAGGAAACGTTATTTCCTTTTGAAGTACAATAAGTAACTGTATTTCCAGTAGTAGTTACATTTACCGTGTTACTTGAAGCAGATAGATTTCCAGCAGCATCTTTTGCTTTTACAGAGAATGTGTAAGCCGTTGCAGCTGTTAATCCAGTTACTGCGAAAGTTGTTCCCGTAGCAGTACCTTTTAAAGTAGTTCCTTGGTACACATTATAACCAGTAACGCCTACGTTATCTGTTGAAGCAGTCCATGCTAAGTTAGTTGTTGTAGATGTTGTTCCAGATGCAGCCAAAGAAGTTGGTGTAGTTGGCGCAGTTGTGTCAGCAGTTCCTGCGTAAGCAGCTCCAATACCAACAGCATAAAATGCATTCGTAGTCGCTATTACTTCAGCTGAACCCGCTCCGTACAAGTCAATTGCTGATTGAATACCATATGTTCTTGCATTAGCATAAGTAGAACTTGCTGATAGATAAACGCTTTCTAAACGATACGCTATTCTTTCTGCTTTGGCAATTGAAATTCCTGTAACATTATAAACGCTTCCTATGTCGTTTGTTCCTGATTTACCTACAGATAAAATGTAAAACCAGTGATTTAAAACCCCACTGTTTGTGTGCACTCCTCCTGAGTCTGCCGTTCCACTATACCAGTACGTTCCTTTATAAGTATCTGGTTGCCCTTCGGCATTAGGATCACTCATAGAACGTAAAGAGGCATGACCTGCTCTTTTTTCAATGTCTTCTCCAATTAACCAAGTTGCTTTAGTAGGTGCTGCAGCAAATTCAATACAAGCTCCCCATATGTCTGAGAATCCCTCGTTCATTGCCCCTGACTCATTTAAGTAGGTCAAATTCGCAGTATTACTACAAACGGCATGTCCTATTTCGTGTCCTGCAACGTCTAATGCAGTTAGTACATCAAATCCTCCAGTACCACTTCCGTCGCCGTAAGTCATTACTGAACCATTCCAGAAAGCATTATTGTTATCAGGGTATCCAGCTGCTATTAGGTTGTAGTGTACATAACTTTTGATTTTTGCTCCTGCATTATCGTAGCTATTTCTACCATGTATAGCCGTCCAATAATCATATGTTTTTTCTGCTCCCCAGTGCGCGTCTAAGGCACCATTGTCTTTATTGGTATTGTTAAATTCAGCTGCAGTCCAGTTGTTATCTGCATCCGTAAAATTTGTTGTTGGATAAGTAGCTGTTCGTGCTGAATTATAAGTTTGGATTCCTGTACCACGAGTAACATCCGATAATATGTAGGAAGAGCCACTTAAAACAGTTTGAATCGATTGTGTGCCACTGTAGCGTGTTGCAGCATTTGCAGCAACTACTACTGGAGCTAAAGCTTCATTTTTATTCTCAACAGTTGTTTTAGCATGTCCTCCATGGCTGTATTCACCAAGGTGCTTGATGGTAGCATTGTAAAGCAGCACCTCGCCAGTAATTGCATCAACATATACATCACCACGACTTAAAGGGTACGAAGCGTAAATGTCAAATTTATATGCTAAGTGTAATTTATTATCTTTTTGTTTTGAAGTTTCGCCTTGTACTGTAGGAAGTAAAACTAATTCACCCGTAGGTTTTTCATAGTTCATTTCTTTAGCATCTTGTGGTGCGTCCCAAAGGTATTTTTTAGCACCTATTGACTGTAATGCAGCTTTAAACGCTTGCTCTTTAGTTAATGCTGGTGTTGTTTTCGTGTCTTCCAATGAATAGAAATCACCAGTCATCGATTCTAGTTTACCTTCTTTAGAGTGCAGTGTGTAAGTATAAAATTCTACTTTTAGCCCTTCGTGATATAATTGGAATTTATCA
>NZ_JAQWTM010000155.1 GCF_029242675.1 Flavobacterium sp. | reverse complement strand
GTAGAGCCACCAACGCTTGAAGAAATTGAGATGATGAACAGCCAAACGATATTGATTTCGGCTATTCAACTTAAAACCAAACAGAAAAGCTATTTTGAAGCCTTAACAAAGAAAAAAATTACGGCTTTAGCATTTGAATATATTAAAGACGAAGGCGGAACCTATCCTGCTGTAAAATCGTTGAGCGAAATCGCAGGAACAGCTTCGATATTAATCGCTGCCGAATTAATGATAACAACCGAATTTGGAAAAGGGTTGCTTTTTGGAAACATTACAGGCGTTCCTCCTACCGAAGTGGTGATTTTAGGTGCGGGAACTGTAGGAGAATTTGCAGCCAAAACCGCAATAGGATTGGGTGCCAATGTAAAAGTGTTTGACAACTCAATCACCAAACTACGAAGATTACAGAATAATTTAAACCAACGCATTTTTACGTCTACCATTCAGCCGAAAACATTGTTAAAAGCGCTGCGACGTTGTGATGTAGCCATTGGCGCCATGCGTGGTAAGGAACGTACACCTGTTGTAGTTACAGAAACCATGGTGGAGCACATGAAAAAAGGTGCCGTAATCGTTGATGTAAGCATTGATACTGGCGGTTGTTTTGAAACTTCGGAAGTGACGTCGCACGAAAAACCAACCTTCATCAAAAGTAACGTTTTGCATTATTGCGTTCCCAATATTCCGTCTCGCTATTCTAAGACTGCCTCGTTGTCGATTAGTAATATCATAACCCCATATTTAATTCAAATTGCTGATGATGGAGGTATCGAAAGTGCGATTCGATGTGACAAAGGGCTTAAATGTGGCGTTTACTTGTACCACGGAATCCTAACTAACAAGGCCATTGGAGAATGGTTTGATTTACCCAATAACGACATCAATTTAATTGTGTTTTAAATAATCTTTCCGCTACCTTTGCAAAAAAAATAGTCATGAAGTTTGTACATCGTTTTGCCTACTACCTAGTGGGTTTAGTTATAGGTTGTTTTTTTGTAGCACTTGTTTTTAGCGGGAAAGATACGCGTTGCAGTTATTTCCCTAATTCACGCGTTTTGAATGACCTTCGCAATAAACCTTTTGAATATTCTGAAAAAGCAACAGCAGTATTGGCTGAGCCTTGGATAGATCAAACCGATATTAAAAATTCTTTGACTTTTGGTGATGTGGATTTTGATAAAAGTGACACCGAATTTGGGAAAAACGCCAAATTATACATAATTGAAGGCAAGACAGCTAAAAATGTAGACATCATTCTAACCGTCGAAAACCGACCAAGCAAAGCTATTCTAGTAGATATTACTCGAAAATAATTTCACTTTATTACTGAAATCGAAAAACCACTTTTGTTAGTAAAACGAAAGTGGTTTTTTTTATCAATTCGTGGTAGCTTCTACCCCTATTATTAAATCCTCAAATTATCATATCGGAATACTTCACAGTTGGCAATTACTTCAAAGATTGATGCTTGGTGCAGTTTTATAAATAGTGCCATTTTAAATTTACAAATTACACAGACCAATCAATCGGTTTTTTGTCCTTGGCTTCCAAATACGCATTCGCCTTACTAAAATGCTTATTACCGAACCATTTTCCTTGATTAGCGCTCAGTGGCGACGGATGTCCTGATTCTAAAACGAAATGCTTGGTTCTATCAATTTTGCTTCCTTTTTTATGTGCAAAAGCGCCCCATAACATAAAAACAATGCCTTCTTTTTGAGTAGAAATTTCTTGAATGACCGCATCGGTGAAGAGATTCCATTTTAAATGTTTGTGACTATTGGCTTGGTCTTTTCGAACAGTTAACCCTGCATTTAAAAGTAATACGCCTTGTTTAGCCCATTTTTCTAAATTGCCCGATGTTGGCATAAATAATTGCTCCAAATCATCATTTAGTTCTCTAAAAATGTTTCGTAACGAAGGTGGAATTTTCACACCGTCGTTTACTGAGAATGCTAAACCATTCGCTTCTCCCTCGCCATGATAAGGATCTTGCCCTATAATGACCAATTTTAAATCAGCAAGCTGACAATAGTCAAAAGCAGCCAAGATTAAATCCTCAGGCGGAAAGCATTTTGTGTTTTGGTATTCCGCTGTCAACTGAACTTTTAATTCTTGAAAATAGGGTTTTTCCAGTTCATTAGAGAGTAGTGCTTCCCATTGCGGTGGTAGTTGTAATTGCATTATTTTTTAGGCTTAAGAACACAAAGATACACAGAGATTTTTATACGGATTTAGAATTATAGATTTTTTCTATTGCGGTGCCAATAAACATTAGTTAAACTTGCTAATAATATATAAAAGAGTCTACACTATTAACTATTTTTGTAGCAAAGAAGCAACTCATCCTAATGATATCTATAACAGAAAAAACTTTACAAGATTTACAATTTCCAACGGTTCTTGAAACGATTTCAAGTATTTGTAATACCGAAATTGGTAAAGAGAAAGCCCTAAATATTACTCCCTTTAAAGACAAAGAAAGCTTGATGCAAGCCTTGATGCAAACATCAGAATACGTTTCGTCTTTTCAAAATAACAATGCTATTCCGAATCACGGATTTGACGCTATCAACCATGAAATCAAGTTTCTTGCTATCGAGGACAGTTTTCTCGAAGTAGGAAGTTTTAGAAAAATAGCCACTCTGGCCTCTACCGTTAACTTTTTGTTGAATTTCTTGCGCAAATTTGATGATTATTATCCCAATATCAATGCTCGTGCCGCTCGAGTAGAGTTGACCAAAGATATCGTTCACATGATTGATGATGTGGTCGATAAATATGGCGAAATAAAGGATAACGCTTCTCCAGTGCTTTTGGACACGAGACGCAGCATGAATAGTGTTCGCGGTAAGGTGAATCAAAGTTTTGGTGTCGCTATGTCACATTACAATGGCCTAGGATACTTGGATGACATTAAAGAAAGTTTTGTTCAAAACCGTCGCGTACTTGCTGTTTTAGCGATGTACCGACGTAAAGTAAAGGGAAGTAATTTAGGAAGTTCCAAAACAGGAAGTATCGCTTATGTAGAACCTGAAATGACCTTGCAATATTCCAGAGAATTGAGCAATTTAGAATACGAAGAAAAAGAGGAAATCACGCGTATCTTAAAGCAATTGTCGAATTCTATTCGGCCGTATTTACCGTTACTGATTGAATACCAAGAATTCCTAAGTGATATTGATGTAGTTGCGGCTAAAGCCAAATATGCGAACAAAATCAACGGAATCTTACCGACAATCACCGATCAGCGTCGCATGTATTTTAGAGATGCCTACCACCCTATTTTGTTTTTAAACAATAAACAGAAGAACGAAATCACGCATCCGCAAACAATTGAATTAGGGCAGGAAAACCGCATTATCGTAATCTCCGGACCCAATGCTGGTGGTAAAACGATCTCATTGAAAACAGTGGGATTACTCCAATTAATGCTTCAATCCGGTATGTTGATTCCGGTACACGAACGTTCAGAGACCTTTTTATTTGACAGAATACTTACAGACATTGGTGACAACCAATCTATTGAAAATCATTTAAGTACCTATAGTTACCGATTAAAGAACATGAACTACTTCTTGAAGAAGTGCAACAGTAAAACCATGTTCTTAATTGATGAATTTGGTACAGGTTCCGATCCCGAATTAGGAGGTGCATTAGCCGAAATTTTCTTGGAAGAATTTTACCATCGAGAAGCTTTTGGAATTATCACCACACACTACTCCAACTTAAAAATTTTAGCAAACGAATTGCCTTTTGCGACCAATGCCAATATGATGTTCGACGAGAAATCATTAGAACCGATGTACAAACTGGCATTAGGACAAGCGGGAAGTTCGTTTACCTTTGAAGTAGCGCTTAAAAACGGAATTCCGTTTAGCCTTATCAATCGTGCCAAGAAAAAGATTGAAGTGGGGAAAGTTCGTTTTGACAAAACCATTGCTACCCTTCAAAAAGAACGTTCTAAGCTTGAAAAAACATCTCAAACTCTTAAAGAAGAAGAGACTAAAGCACGTGAAGAAGGTAAAAAGATGGAAACCATCAATGTCAAGATAAAGCAAAAGCTAGAAAGTTACCAAGAGCTTTATGATAGCAATCAAAAGACGATTTATATTGGTCAAAAAATAGAAGATATTGCGGAGAAATATTTCAATAATAAAAACAAAAAAGAGCTCCTAGGTGAATTTTTGAAAATTATCGAAATCGAGAATTCTAAACGTAAAAAAGCAACAGCAAAAGAGACCAAGGCAATCGCTATAAAAAAGAAGGAAGTTATCGAAGAAGCAACTCTTGTTGTTGAAGAAATTCGCAAGGAAAAGAAAGAGAAAAAATTAAAGGTCGTAGTCGAAAAACCAAAACCTATTTTAAAAGTCGGTGACCGCGTACGCATGTTTGATGGTCGCGCCGTAGGAACAATTGATGTAATTGAAAAGAATAAAGCAACAGTAAATTATGGTGTGTTTACCTCAAAAGTGAGTTTAGAGGCTTTGGAATTTGTAGAGGCGGGTAAAAAGTAGTTAAAGTCATTGCGAGAAACAAATCGACGTTATTAAAATCATTGCGAAGTACGACGCAATCCAACTTGGTTGCTCATCTTTAGTGCTTGTGCTACTACTTAATTTAGCTTCCTTTGTTGGTGCGATTGCTTTAAGGCTCAAATTCGTTGCTCGTGTTCGTGCTATTGCTTCTAGAATCAAATTTGTTGCTCGTGATAGTGCGATTGCTTCGTTCCTCAATATTATTGGTAGTATCCGTCCCATAGCTTTAATACTCAAATTTGTTGCTCGTGTTAGTGCGATTGCTTCGTTCCTCGCAATGACTAGCGAAACAAAGAAACAAAAAAACACACACAACTAAAGTCATTGCGAGGTACGACGCAATCCTACTAAGTTGCTCAAAATTCGTGCTTGTGGTAATGCTAAATTATTTTGCTCGTGCTAGCGCGATCGCTTCAATCCCCAAATGAATTGCTCGTGGTAGTGGGATTGCTTCAAGGCTCAAATGCATTGCTCGTGATAGTTCGATTGCTTCGTTCCTCGCAATGACTCGTGAAACAAAAAATCAAACACAACTAAAGTCATTGCGAGGTACGACGCAATCCTACTAAGTTGCTCAAAATTCGTGCTAGTATTACTACTAAATTAAGTTGCTCATATTAGTGCGATTGCTTGAAAGCTCAAATAAGTTACTCTTGTTAATGCGATTGCTTCAAGAATCAATTTTGCTGCTCGTGTTAGTGCGATTGCTTCGTCCCTCGCAACAACCTGCGAAGAAAAAAACAAACACAACTAAAGTCATTGCGAGGTACGACGCAATCCTACTAGGTTGCTCAAAATTCGTGCTTATGCTAACACTTAATTTTGCTGCTCGTGTTAGTGCGATTACTTCAAAGACCAAATGATTTGCTCGTGTTAGTGTGATTGCATCGTTCCTCGCAATGACCTGTGAAACAAAAAAAATTATAACTTTATACAATTGTTTCTATAACATAAGTCTCAAAGTATGAAGCCAGGATTCATTTACATCATTACAAATAAGTATCAAACGGTAGTTTATACTGGAGTGACTTCAAATCTTCCTCGTAGAATTTTAGAACACAAAGAAAAAAGAAACCCAAAATCGTTCTCTGCTCGATACAGTTTGAATATTCTAGTTTATTATGAACATTTTCAATGGATTGGTGATGCTATCGCAAGAGAAAAACAAATTAAAGCCGGTTCAAGAGAGGCTAAAAATAATTTAATACGCTCGATAAACCCTAGTTGGAATGATTTGTATGATGATATTAAAGATATCATGACTGTTTAAAAG
>NZ_JAQWTM010000144.1 GCF_029242675.1 Flavobacterium sp. | reverse complement strand
TGACTTCAATATTTTTGAAATAGAATCCAAGCAATGTAAAAAGCTGAAAATTCAAAACCCAGTTATCTCTAAAGAAGATTTAGATAAAATACGCAATATTGATCATCCTGACTTTAAGGCAGCAACCATTTCAACGCTTTACAAGATTGACAAAGGAGTAAACGGTTTAGAAAGAGCTTTGGAACAATGTGTGCAAGCTACCTTTAAAGCGGTTTCTGAAGGACACAATATCATCATACTTTCAGACAGAGGTGTGAGCGACAAGATGGCTCCAATTCCTATGTTGCTAGCGTGTTCGTATATTCATCACTCTTTAAACATTTTAAAGGTTCGATCTAAATTCGGAATCATAATTGAGTCTGCTGAACCACGCGAGCCTCATCATTTTGCTCTACTTTTCGGATATGGAGCAAGTGCTATAAACCCCTATTTATTAAACGAAATCATTAGAGAACAAGTCTCGACCGGACACATCACTAATATTGATCCTGACTATGCCATTGCTAATTACAATAAAGCAATTGCAAAAGGAATACTAAAGATTATGAATAAAATTGGAATCTCGACGCTACACTCCTACAGAGCTGCTCAGATTTTTGAGATTTTAGGATTAAACAAAACATTTACGACTAAATACTTCCCATACACTCCTTCTCGAATTGAAGGAATAGGCTTGACTGAAATTGAAAAAGAAATCAAAAAGAGGTATCAAAAAGCATTTCCTAATTCTAAAGTAGCTAGTTTATTATCACTTGAAATTGGAGGAATTTATAGATGGAGACGAACAGGTGAAAAACACATGTTCAACCCTACAACTATCGCTAAGTTACAACAAGCAGTTCGGTTGAATAGTCCTGAAAGTTATAAGGAGTACTCTAATATGGTCAATGACCAAAGTGAAAAATTGATGACAATTAGAGGACTTTTTGAGTTCAATAACTTGGATCCAATTTCAATTGACGAGGTAGAACCTTGGACAGAAATCGTAAAGAAATTCAAAACTGGTGCCATGTCGTACGGTTCCATCAGTCAAGAAGCTCATGAAAACCTTGCCATAGCCATGAACCGAATTGGTGGTAAAAGTAATTCTGGTGAAGGAGGAGAAGATCCAAGACGTTTTCAAAAAGAAGTCAATGGAGACTCCAAAAATAGTGCTATCAAGCAAGTGGCTTCTGGCCGATTTGGTGTTTCGATTAACTATTTAACTAGTGCTAAGGAGATTCAAATAAAAATGGCACAAGGTGCTAAGCCAGGTGAAGGAGGGCAACTTCCAGGAGAAAAAGTAGTGCCATGGATTGCTGAAGTAAGAAATTCAACGCCTTACGTTGGTCTAATTTCACCACCACCACATCACGATATTTACTCTATTGAAGATTTATCTCAACTAATATTCGACCTAAAAAATGCCAATCGTGAAGCTCGTGTAAACGTAAAGCTAGTTTCCGAAGTGGGTGTAGGAACCATCGCTGCAGGTGTTGCCAAAGCAAAAGCCGATGTGATTTTAATATCTGGTTTTGATGGAGGTACAGGTGCTGCGCCTTTAACTTCTTTACAACATACAGGTATTCCTTGGGAACTTGGTCTTGCTGAAGCACAACAAACCTTAATTTTAAATGACCTTAGGAGTCGCGTTATTTTAGAATGTGATGGCCAATTAAAAACAGGTCGTGACGTAGCAATTGCTGCCTTGCTTGGTGCGGAAGAATTTGGTTTCGCTACTGCACCCTTAGTTGCTTCCGGTTGTATCATGATGCGTGCTTGTCATTTGAATACCTGCCCAGTAGGTATTGCAACTCAAGATCCTGAATTAAGAAAAAATTTTAAAGGAACACCGGAGCACATCATTAATTTCATGTATTTCATTGCCGAAGAACTAAGAGAAATCATGGCTTCGTTAGGATTTAGAACCTTGAAAGAAATGGTAGGTCAATCGCAAAAACTAAATGTCAATAAAGCGATTAAGCATTACAAAGCAAGCGGTTTAGATTTATCAACGATTTTATACAAACCAGAAAAAGCTAAAACGGTACCTAATCACAATACAACCACTCAAGATCACGGACTAGAAAATGTTCTTGACTTCCAAATTATTAAAGAAGCTATACCGTCCATCTACAGAAAAGAAAAAACGAGAGTAACCTTCAAAATTAAGAACACTGATCGATCTGTAGGTGCTATTTTAAGTAACGAGATCTCTAAAATTTATGGAGCGCAAGGATTACCTGAGGACACTATTCTGGTCGATTTCGAAGGTTCTGCAGGACAAAGTTTTGGTGCTTTTGCGACCAATGGTCTTTCGTTCAAAATCCACGGAAACTGTAATGATTACCTAGGAAAAGGGCTTTCTGGAGGAAAACTAATTATTAAGGTACCTCCTACTGCTACTTTTAAGCCTGAGGACAATATTATCATTGGTAACGTGGCATTGTATGGCGCCATCACTGGTGAAGCGTACATTAATGGAATAGCTGGTGAACGTTTTTGTGTCCGTAATTCTGGTGCCACAGCTGTCGTGGAAGGAATTGGAGATCATGGATGTGAATACATGACGGGCGGAACAGTAGTAGTTCTTGGAAAAACAGGGAGAAACTTTGCCGCTGGAATGAGCGGAGGAATTGCCTATGTTTTTGACGAAAAGAAACAATTTGAAAATGGACTTTGCAACATGGAAATGGTGGACTTAGAAACATTAGATTCAGAAGACATCACACATCTTAGACGATTGATTAAAAATCATTCGATGTATACCAATAGTCCATTAGCAAAACGCGTTTTGGAAGACTGGGATAATCAGCAAAAGCATTTCATTAAAGTAATGCCAAGAGATTATAAAATCGCATTGCAACGATTAGCAGACGAAAAGAAAATTGAAGAACTAATAGCATAGTCATGGGAAAGATAGGTGGATTTAAAGAATACGATAGAATAAACGAAGATAATATAGCAGTTCAGGAAAGGGTTTCAAACTATAATGAGTTTACCATTCCTTTAGCAAAAGACGAAATTAAAGAACAAGGATCGAGATGTATGGACTGCGGAATTCCGTTTTGCCATAGCTCCTGTCCATTGGGGAATCTGATTCCTGATTTCAATGATATGGTGCATCAGGAAGAATGGGAGAATGCATTAGCCATTTTGCAATCTACCAATAACTTTCCTGAGTTTACTGGTCGCTTATGCCCTGCACCTTGTGAGAAATCATGTGTATTGGGAATCATAAAAGAACCTGTAGCTATCGAAAATATTGAAAAAAATATAATCGAAAGAGGTTTTGCTGAAGGATGGATTAAACCACAACCTCCTGTGCAACGCACGGGTAAAACAGTGGCAGTTATTGGCTCAGGACCAGCAGGATTAGCGGCTGCCCAACAACTAAACCGAGCAGGACATACAGTTACCGTTTTTGAAAGAGAAAATGCCATTGGTGGATTGTTACGTTACGGAATTCCAAATTTCAAACTAGAAAAAGGAATCATCGACAGGCGTGTAGCTATCCTAGAAGCCGAAGGAATTGATTTTAAAACTAATGTGAACGTTGGTGTAAACTACACTGTTGAAAAACTCAATCAATTTGATTCTGTTGTGTTATGCGGTGGCTCTACAGAGAGAAGAAGCTTGCCTACAAAAGGAATAGAAACTAAAGGCGTAGTTCAAGCAATGGATTTTTTAAGTCAGCAAACGAAAGTATTATATGGAGAAACTATAGCTGATCAAATAAAAGCTACCGGCAAGGATGTAATCGTTATTGGAGGTGGTGACACAGGTTCAGATTGTATCGGAACATCCAATCGTCACGGTGCTAAATCAGTTACCAATTTTGAGATAATGCCAAAACCTCCAATTGGACGTTCCGATAGTACGCCTTGGCCTTATTGGCCACTGCAATTAAAAACATCTTCATCACACGAAGAGGGCTGCGAACGAAACTGGCTAATCAATACCAAAGAATTTATCGCCAACGAAAAAGGAGAATTAGTTGGTCTAAAAACAGTAGAGGTAGCTTGGAAAATGACAGCAGGAAACCGACCAGAATTAGTAGAAAAAGAAGGATCCGAAAAAACATGGCCTTGTGACCTAGCCTTATTAGCACTAGGATTTACTGGACCAGAGAAAACGCTAAGCGATCAATTAGGACTTGAGCTCGATCCAAGAAGCAACTATAAGGCAACAAATTACCAAACAAATGTACCGCACATATTTACTGCTGGTGATATGCGACGCGGACAATCACTAATAGTTTGGGCAATTTCTGAAGGAAGAGAAGCCGCACGAGCCGTTGACCTTTATTTAATGGGATCGACCAATTTACCAACGAAAGGCACTGGTGACCTACCTAGTCTATAAAATAAAAATGACTGTTCAACTAAACTAGTAAACAGTCATTTTTTGTTTCTGGAGGTGCCCATACAGCCACTAGCGTTCTTGTATGGTCGGGCTGTTCGCTGCAAGTCCTCGTCCCTAAAAAGCGGGACTGTGGGCTATCCGCTGCCATCCCTCACCCGAAAACAAAAATAAAACTAGACCTAATGTTTAATTTGTAACTTATTGTTATATTTTGTTAGATATACCCATTTAACTTGTGAATACAACTGAAGAATGATAAATTTGCTTAAAATTAGATACAATGCAATCAAAAGACCTTCTACAATTAGCAGAACAATTTGGCAGTCCATTATATGTTTATGACGCCGATAAAATAGAATCGCAGTACAACCGATTAACAAAAGCATTTTCTAAGGTGGAAAAGTTGCGTATTAATTACGCAATGAAAGCATTGTCAAATGTGGCAATACTACAGTTACTAAAAGAAATGGGTTCAGGACTAGATACCGTGTCTATTCAAGAAGTCCAATTAGGACTGCACGCAGGATATGATCCAGAAAAAATATTTTACACACCTAATGGTGTATCACTTGAAGAAATTGAAGAGGTACATGCAATGGGAGTTCAAATCAATATCGACAACCTTTCGATACTAGAACAATTTGGAACAAAACATCCTCATGTTCCTGTATGTATACGCATCAACCCACACGTTATGGCTGGTGGAAATACTAATATATCTGTAGGACATATTGATAGTAAATTTGGAATTTCAATTCACCAACTACCACATCTTGTACGTATTGTTGAAAACACTAAAATGAATATTGTGGGTATCCACATGCACACAGGATCTGACATTCTTGATATTGAAGTATTCTTGTATGCAGCCGAAATATTATTTGATGCAGCTAGAAATTTCAAAAACTTAGAGTTCCTAGACTTCGGAAGCGGATTTAAAGTACCTTACAAAAAAGACGATATCGAAACAGATATTGAAGAATTAGGTAAAAAACTATCTAAAAGATTTAATGCTTTTTGCGTGGAGTACGGTAAAGACCTAACCTTAATATTCGAACCAGGTAAATTTTTAGTAAGCGAAGCGGGTTCATTTTTGGTTAAAGTAAATGTAATCAAACAAACAACTTCAACAGTTTTTGCTGGGGTAGACAGTGGTTTCAATCACTTAATTCGCCCAATGTTATACGGTTCGCAACACCATATTGATAACATCTCAAACCCTAAGGGCAAGGAACGATTCTACTCAGTAGTTGGGTACATCTGTGAAACAGATACTTTCGCTAATAACCGCAGAATTCAGGAAATTAAAGAGGGTGATATTTTAAGTTTTAGAAATGCAGGAGCCTATTGTTATTCAATGGCTTCAAACTATAACTCAAGATACAAACCAGCAGAGGTTTTATGGATGAACGGACAAGGACATTTAATTAGAGCACATGAAACTTTTGAAGATCTGCTAAAGAATCAAATTCCATTACCTACAACTGCTCAAGTATAAAAACAAAAAAGGTGTATTTTAAAAATACACCTTTTTTTTCGTCCTATAAATAATTAATCTTTCAAAATTTCCTCTAAAACTTGTGCTTCAGTACCGTTTGGAAGCGCTACTCTAATTTTTTGACCAATGGTAGGTGCTATTTCTGTTATTGCTTTTTTAGCATAAGACTCTCCTTTTTTAATGTGCCATCCGTAAAAAATAGCTGGAACATGAGTGTCATAGGTATAAGTCGTACCATGTGACGTACCGGTACCTTGATATTCAATATACCCTGGTTTATCCAAAATGATTAAATCACCATTTTGAGTTACATCGTAACCCTTTGCAATAAAATTTAAATAATAATCATTACCAGTCGAGTTCAATACCTCTTCCTCAGTGTATACTCTTTTAACATAATCTTGAGTCATCAAGTACGACTTAAAACTTGCTTTTACTACAGCTAAGTCTAAGTTTTTAGCTTTGATAATGTCTTTATTGAAAAATAAATTAAAGCTCGAATAATTTAAAACTAGATCAGCTCCAAAAGTTTTCATACTAAAATCCTTCAAATTAGTTCGAATATCCTTTGGGTTTATACTGCTAACATTGTACTTGTTATCCTTCAAATAATTTACATTTTCCGCCCCTGCGTGATCGGCAGTCAAAAACAACAAATAATTATCCTTACCTACCGTTTTATCCAAATAATTCAAAAACTCAGCTATGGTTTGATCTAATCTTAAATAAGTATCTTGCAATTCCATAGATCTAGGACCTAATAAATGACCTACATAGTCTGTTGAAGAAAAACTAACTGTAAGGAAATCGGTTATATTGTCTTTTCCTAATTCTTCTTTTTCAATTGCCTTCATAGCAAATTCAGCTAAAAGATTATTTCCAAAAGGCGTAGATCGTATCACTCCAGCATCATTTTTTACATACATATCTTTCAAATCATAAGGAAACACAGGAGCAGCACTATTGTATAATTTTCCTTCATACGGATTATTATCTTCCAAACTTTCATTATAAGTAGATTTTGGCTTCAATAAGTCCCATCCTCTATTAATGTATGGCATATAATGCTTTTCGTCATTGAATTTCTGAACCCAATCAGGTAATTTTTGACCATAAAAAGAGCTAGAAATAAAAGCACCTGTCTTACTATACCAAAAAGCCCAATTAGCAAAGTGACCAGCAGGCAAAATAGCACCTCTATCTTTCAAACTAAGCCCAATAACTTTACCTTGAAAATTAGTAGCCAATCTTAACTCATCAGTAATTGTAGTCGTTAGCAGGTTTTTTGGAGACATTTCACCTTCTTCTTTTGTTCCATCTCCAATGGTGGTAACATCTGCATCATCAGTACAGTACATTTCCTTACCCAGTTTTCTACTAAACCATTCATTACTCACAATTCCATGAACTGATGGAGTTGTTCCTGTATAAATAGAAGCATGTCCTGGTGCTGTATAGGTTGGCATATAATTGTAATGCATATTTTGAAAAGTATATCCATTCCCCATTAACCTTTTGAAACCATCATTTGAAAAATCATTTGAAAAACGATACAAATATTCCATTTTCATTTGATCAACGACAATCCCAACAACCAATTTAGGGCGATCTTGAGCTTGTAAGTTTGACATCATAGCAACTGTCAAAAGTAGAAGTAGTTTTTTCATTTTAAAATTTATTTTAGATGACAAAAATACAATATATACGGTTAAATATTTTAATTGAATTGAAAGAAAGCACCCCATCCAAATTGATTTAACGTTAAATATACATAAGAATAAAAATTAAAAATCACATTTAAAATTCATCAGCATCAACCCATTTTTCAAATAAGAATAAAAATTTTTCAAATTGAACATACATATAGATACAGCTGGAGCAAAAAATAGAAATACAATTCAAGAAATTCACAATCACCGACTAATTCTAACAGTTTTCGCACTGGCGCTACAATTTTACAATATCCTTGCAGCATCTAAAAAAAAGATACACACCATGCATCCCTATAAAAATATAGGAAGTAGCTCACTATCATCAGCAAACACAACTAAAGACCTCAAAATCTTTTAAATTGCAAATTGTTAAAGTAATTGAGCAAGGCCAAATCATACAGAAGTCCATTTTGTAACAATAAGCCTTTGTAGATGATAACAAAGTAAATAATACTATTCGCTAGTAATTTGATCGGGCTAGATAGATAGGTTTGATAAAGAAGAATCAAAATTAGAAAATAGTAGATAACAATTCAACTAGCTTCATTGGCTAAGAATAGTAAACAATTAAAAACCAGATTGAGTAATAAGAAATAATATCTTTTGATGCTAGAGGAAATCAAACTAAAAAAGCTATATTCTCCTATACTAACTATTAGTTACACGATAAAAACAATTATTAGCATGAAATTCCTATATTTTGTATTAAAATAAATCTGTATCTACACTACAACAAATCCAAAGAGATAAATTGATATTCGAAATACAACATGAAATTACTAAAGCATATAAGCTAAACAAGATTTACGGAATGTTTTTAAAAGTACTCAGGATAAAATTTTAAGCTTCTACAAATAAGCTAAATGATATAAAAATATTAAACAAGAAAATTTTAAATCATATAATACCAAATCTAGACCAATACAAAAGCAATCCAAACAACTGTAACTACTTAAACAACAGAAGTACCAACACCACGAAAACATCTTTCAATGCAAAATAAAAACATTCAAATATCTACCATGAGCCATAGAGATACACACGTAAGAAAAATTGATCTTTCCTAGATTATCTAATCTTTTTGCTTAATCCCCAACTTTTGATCTTGATCCAATACATCTTCGTTTTGATCGATTATTAGTCAAAAAAAAACTCCAATTAGCGTTAGCTAATTGAAGTTTTTAGTACTCAGAGCGGGACTTGAACCCGCACGAACATTGCTGTTCACTGGATTTTAAGTCCAGCGTGTCTACCAATTTCACCATCCGAGCATGATGTGGTACCTCCAGGGATCGAACCAGGGACACATGGATTTTCAGTCCA
>NZ_JAQWTM010000142.1 GCF_029242675.1 Flavobacterium sp. | reverse complement strand
TGGACTGAAAATCCATGTGTCCCTGGTTCGATCCCTGGAGGTACCACATCATGCTCGGATGGTGAAATTGGTAGACACGCTGGACTTAAAATCCAGTGAACAGCAATGTTCGTGCGGGTTCAAGTCCCGCTCTGAGTACTAGAAACTTCAATTAGTTAATTCTAATTGGAGTTTTTTTTTATCCCACTGTTAACGATGAAAATGTTCTTTTTAGAAAAGTAGTGTACCGTTTTCTCGGATCAAGATCAAAAGTTGGGGATTAAGGGATCAAGATCAAAAGTTGGGGATTAAGCAAAAAGATTAGATAATCTAAATAAGTAGAAATCAATTTTTCTAACTCCTCTAAATTGAGATCTAAATGCCTTTATTTTTGCATTGAAGGATTCTGCTGAAGCATTTGTACTTCGATTGTCAAAGTAATTTAAAATTGATTGATAGTTAATTGTTATCGTATTAAGTGCAATATTGAAGTTTTTAAATCCCGATTCTTCTACTTTTCTATACCAATGCGCTAATTTTAGCATAGCAACATTTTTATCGTTGTTACTGTTATATATGGCTCTTAGTTGCTGAGACAAAATATATGCTGTTTTTAAATCAGGATAGATTTCAAAAAGAAGCTGTGCTCTTTCTACTTGGCTGTTAGTCCACTTTTCTTTTGATTTATATAGTAAATAGCGACTTCTAGCTAATAACTGTTTTACGGTATCACCATTGTTTAAGAGTTCTGGAGTGTATGTTTTGTTTTCGGATTTAGCATTTAGTATCGCCTGATTCTCTCTATCCATTGCTTCCCAACGGTACTTGATTCTGATTTCTTGTAAAGCCTCTAAGGCTAATTTCTGTACATGAAAGCGATCCGTTACTTGTATGGCTTTTGGAAAACATTTTTTAGCTATCAACTTCATGGAATTTGCCATATCAAGAGTGATTTCTATAACTGCTTGTCTTTTTTTTAAGTCGATCTTACTGACTTGTTCGATAACATGTTCTGTTTTAGTGCCAGCAACAATAGCCACTAATGATCCTTTTTTGCCTTTGGCTTTTTTATTGGTGACAATAGTATAAAGTTCTCCGTGGGATAAGGCAACTTCGTCAATGGCGAGATGAGTACCAATATTTTCAGGGTAAATAATCCAGTTATGAGCATGTTTTCTAGGTTCCCAAGTTTTAAAAGAACTTAAGTGATTTTTATACTGTCTTAGGAGTTTTTTACCATCAACACCAAAGAACCCTCCAATAGTGTTACAATTAATAGCGGTATTATCTATTAATTTCTTTTAAAAAAGCCGCAAACTCTTGCGTCATACGTGTTCCCTTGGCAACTAACTGCCAATCTCTTTTAACAATCTCGCCATTGGTTTTATTTGTCCAACGACGACGTTTAATGTGTAAGAAAACAAATTTACCCCTTAGCGAAAAATCTTAAATTGTAATTTCATCCAAAAACCCTTTGGATACTAATTCTAAAGAATCAAACTCTTTGGGAGGTTTTGATTTTTCTTCAAAATAGAGATGTAGGTTTTCCTCAGAATTGAGAGCAGAAACTATTTCAAAGTTATCTACTAGAAAATCGGGAAGAACAAATTTTAAAAGTTCGACAGAATCCATTTGTTATTGT
>NZ_JAQWTM010000136.1 GCF_029242675.1 Flavobacterium sp. | reverse complement strand
ACTTGTTTTTCGGATTCCGAAAAACCTTCAGTTGGTTTCGCGATAATGGCTAAATCGTATTTTTTCAAAGTAGCTAAGCTTCCTACAGGATTTGCAGCAACAGAGTCCAAGGTAAAAGGACCAATATGGTAACTCTCGCGTACTTGTAAAAGGAATTTTGCGATGTAAATATCTTTTAATTCGCCGTTCCCTTTGATGATCGCTATACTTTTTTGTTTGTCCTTGGTAATTTTATTGATGGCATCAGCAATCGAGTATTCTAAGTGCTGGACAGAACCAATTACTTTTTCGGTAGTAGAAGCTCCCATGATGTTTTTTAACAATGGAATTGTAACTTCTTTATTGTTGTAAACCGCCATAGCCCAAGGAAAAACCATCGCTTGTGATTGCTTTCCTTTGTCGTCAACGGTGATGTTCACAGGCGTCATTCCTTTCATGTACAAGGCTTTTACATTCTCTTCGCTGTGCTCTTCGTCTTCCATAGGATCTACGAATTCAAAAGCAATATCCGAATTATAAGCCTGAAACTCTTCTAATAATTGCTTTGTTTCCTGCTGCAAACGGGTGAATTCAGGTGGTAAATCACCTTGCATATAAATTTTTATGGCAAGCGGTTCCTTAACCTGTTTGATGATACCAAGCGAAGTAGGAGATAAGGTGTACCTTTTATCCTTGGTTAAATCAAAACGATAGAAAAAGGCATTTCCAAGAATATTGACAACAATAAGAATCGCAACAATTAGAACGACATTCTTTAGATTTTTAGATTGAATAGGCACCATTACAATTTAAAGGATTTAAGTTTAAAAACAGTGAGCGATAAAAACAGTACAGTGCAACTTACAAAGTACAGAAGGTCTCTTGTATCAATAACACCTCGACCCATACTTTTAAAATGATCTTGCATTCCTAAAGCACTAATTAACGATGAAAAACTAGGAGCAAGGCTAGCTAATCCTTCAAAACCAAAGTAGAAAACAAAACAAATAAATACCGACAAAATGAAAGCTACAATTTGATTTTCAGATAAGGTCGAAGTAAATATACCAATAGAGCAGTAGGCAGCGATTAGAAATACAAGCCCAAAATACGATCCTAACGTGCTTCCCATATCGATGTTTCCAATTGGAGATCCTAAGGTGTAAATCGCCCAAACATAGATAACGGTTGGGACAATTGCTAAAACGATTAGTAATACCGCTCCAAAAAACTTACCACTAACGATTTGCCATACGCTTAAGGGTTTAGTGAGTAATAATTCAAGTGTTCCTTGTTTCTTTTCGTCGGAAAAACTGCGCATGGTTACTGCCGGAATCAAGAATAATAGGATCCAAGGTGCTAAGGTGAAAAAAGGCGATAAATCAGCAAAACCAGAATTTAAAATGTTAAAGTCACCATCAAAAACCCATAAGAAAAGGCCGTTGATGATTAAAAAAATGGCGATTACTAAATAACCTATTGGCGAACCAAAAAAGGAATTAATTTCTCTTAAAACGATTGCTTTCATTGTAGTGTATTTATTTTTAAGCTAGCGAAGCTAATTTATCGACGCTCCAAGCTTGTGGCTTATCATTGAATAATTTTTTGGTAAAACTCCAAACTTCATTGAAAAAAGCCGAGGTTCGATAGTTTTCCAAATCTTGTTCTGTTTCCCAATAGCTGTACGTGAAAAAAATATTTTTATTGTCTTTATCTTGGTACAATTCCAATAAGCGATTGCCTGCCGAAGACCGAATTTGATCTTTAATAATTTCAAAATTCTCCAAAAAAGCAGGAATGTTGTGCTCGTGGAAACTTAATTTTACAATACGTATAAACATCTCTTTTGTTTTTTAATTGATTGAAGTAAAACGGAACGCTTCAAGAATAAGCTAAAGCTCCTTATTTTTAAATTCTATGGCAACCACATCTCTATACGTAAGTCCTAATAAACTAGACGCAGAGCCAAATTTGGAAGGATTGCTTCTAAAAATAGCTATTTCAAGAAAGCCCGCTTCATTAAAAATAGCTAGCTTTTCGCCTTCATAATACTTAATTGGATATTTCTCCGTGTTCGCGATGGCAGAGTAATTAGGCAAGATTGTTTTAATGTTTTTTGTCTGCATGATAATTTCATACGGACGGCCTTTCGCAACCTCTAGAAACTGTTTTTTAGAAATATTAGTTACGGTATTCCCAAAATGGTCTACGTAAACCACATGACCTTTGAGCATTGTATTATCGGAGTTAACGACGGCTTTGAGCTCTGTTATTTCCTTTATCGATGGTATTTCCCTTCCTATTACATTTAGTAAACCGCCTTTGGCAATATGACAAGCTACCATCACGAAAACATCCAAGCCTGAGGCATCGGTAGGTAACCGATCGTGAATATTGATGCTAACAATTTTTTGAGGGACAATCTTTTGCGAAAGCATACTTAAAATACCATTATCAGCCGCAATAAAGTACGAATCATTCCACTGCATGGCAATATGTTGATTTTCTTTATTCAGCTCCATATCAACACCTATTAAATGAACCGTTCCTTTTGGAAAACTGCTGTATGCCGCACTAATTATGTAGCTGGCTTCAACGGTATTAAAAGGATCAATCTCATGCGAAAGGTCAACAATAGTCGCTTCTGCAAACTCAGATAGGATTTTCCCTTTCAATGCACCGACAAAGTGATCTTTCAAGCCATAATCGGTAGTAAGGGTAATTATTGACATAATATTGTTTATAACT
>NZ_JAQWTM010000130.1 GCF_029242675.1 Flavobacterium sp. | reverse complement strand
ATGCAGTATCTTTTTACGAATTTTTAATCGATCGATTGTTTCGTGCAACGTGATGTTAGGAATTAGAATCGCAGTTATTTCTAGTTTCTCGAGTCTAGTCACATATTCTGTTAAAACAGCATCTAATTCATTCGAAGGATTAGGTAAAAGGGAATTGATGGTATCAAAATTTGTGTTAATCATCATAAAAGGAAATGTACTGTAGCCGCCCATTTTTTTATTGTAAAGTCGGTTTAACTGCTCAATGTAATATAGGGTGCTGCGACTGCCCAAACCTAATAATCCAACGCTTTCTTTACTCATCTCTTATTTTATTTATTTAAGTGTAATATAACTTTTTATACTTGCTATTGATTAATATCAAAGAAGCCTTTAATTTCTTCAACCGTTTTTCGTGCTGTTTTACCTACTCCATAGATTGTAGCCGAAGCAAAACCGGTCCAGTTCCCGTAACCCACGAGCCATAGATTTGGTAGCACAGATGATTGTGTGCTTTCTGGATTGGTTTTTATTTGGTTGTCATTGATAATTTCAAGAGATTTTAAATGATCTAAGTTGGCTTTAAATCCAGTGCACCAAATGACTGCATCAAATGGCTCCTTATCCCCATTATCCCAGATTATTCCTTTTTCATAAAACGACTTGAAGGGCCTTACTGCATGAAACACATCTCTTTCTCTAGCCTCTTTTATTGTTTGTACCACAACAATACTGGACAGTGTAATTTTTTCGGAAGCAACGTTATTTGTTTTACCAAAATAAGTATTGTTTGCTTCTTCAAATAAATAGCGACCATCAATATCGTCAGCTAGAAAATGTGGCTCTTGTAATGTGACCCATTTTGTAAACGCGTGCTTTGATACTTCTGCGAGTATTTGTGCTCCTGAATTTCCGCTACCTACAACAAGGACTCTTTGATTTTTGAAAATATCTGGACTAAGGTAAGCGTGAGAATGAATATGCTTTCCCATATATTTCTCGTTATCAGGATACGCTGGTATAAAAGGATTTCTTGCGGTACCAGTTGCACTTACCACTGTTTTTGAATAGAAAGTTCCCTTTGAAGTATCTATTTTAAAAATAGCGCCTTCTTTGACAACACTATTAACTACAGTATCTCTTTGAATAGGAAAATTGTATCGATTTTCATACCGTGTAAGATAGTCGATGAACGTTGTTTTACTTGGATATTCTTCCTCACTTTTTGGCATTCCCCAACCAGATAATGAACTGTAAGCAGCAGGAGAAAATAATTTTAAACTATCCCAGGTTTGTAACCAAGAACCTCCAGGCTTTGTTTGATTATCGAGAATAAGATATTCTAAATTGGTTCTTCGTAAAAAATAAGCCACAGATAATCCTGCTTGCCCTCCTCCAATTATTATGACATCATATTGTTTCATATTATCCCCTTATTTTTTAATAGTATCTTTTCTTGGTTTCCCATCACACTATATTTAGTACAAGGTAAATAATTTAACTCATGTTTTGGTTCGAATACTAAAAGGAATGACATCCCACTTCTTTCTTTAATGATTTAGACACTTACAAAGAATCATCTATTAATTTTTCTAAATCATTTTAAACGAAAGTAGCGTTCCCAAGAAGCGAATAAAGGCCAAATAAATCTTTGATAAAATAAGTCATAAATCAAAATTAAAAGAAGTTGAAAATTCTGTGTTTACTTTAATATGTAAAGCATTAGAGCATTGTTCGAAAAAAAAAAAATCAAATTCAAACATAGCGCAGATCATAAAACACATTGATTCTATCTGTTAATTTACGAAAATATAAGAGCATTTGAAAAATTGCAATAATTTCATTTCGATTAATTGGACAAAAAAAAAGCCGCATTGCAGCGACTTTTCTATATTAAGACAGAAACCATTTAAATCTAGTTTAAGACCGTAACAGCTCTAA
>NZ_JAQWTM010000119.1 GCF_029242675.1 Flavobacterium sp. | reverse complement strand
TTAGAGGATGCCCGTTTTTCTGTTTTAAGATATTTCGCGGCTGATATTCAAAATGCATACGGACCTAACGTACACGATCCTAGAACTGGAGAAATCCTAGAAAGTCATATTGGGTGGTACCACAATATAATGAGTTTATTGAGAAACTGGTATTTAATCCAAACTGCTGCTGTTGATCCTTCAGCAAGAAAAAAACAATTTGATGATAACTTGATGGGAGAACTAATTCGTTTTGTTTCTTCTCATGAGGTGGGACATACTTTAGGACTTCGTCACAATATGGGAGCGAGCTCAGCTACACCTGTAGAAAAACTAAGAGACAAAGACTACCAAGCTAAAAACGGACACACATCATCTATCATGGATTACGCTCGTTTTAACTATGTTGCACAGCCAGAAGATGGGGTTACTAATTTGTTTCCAAGAATTGGTGATTACGACAAATGGGCAATCAAGTGGGGTTATTCTTATTTCCCAGAAGCTAAAACTGAGAAAGAAGAAAAAGGAATCTTGAATGAAATGACTAAAGAGGCTTACAAAAACCGTCGTTTGTGGTTTGGAACTGAAACAAGTCCTTACGATCCAAGATATCAAACAGAAGATATTGGAGATAATGCTATGAAAGCTTCGGATTACGGAATTAAAAACCTGCAACGAATCCTTCCTAATTTGATCGAATGGAGCTCTGAAAAAGGAGAAAGCTATTCTGAACTTGACGACTTGTACAGTGCTTTAACAGGACAATTTAGAAGGTATATGGGACATGTAACTAAGAATATTGGTGGTATTTATGATACACCAACTACTTACGACATGGGCGGAAATCAATTTGAAATTGTACCTAAAGCTACGCAAAAGGAAGCAGTAACTTTTTTAAACACTCAATTGTTCGCTACTCCAAAATGGTTAATGGACCAAAATATCTATTCTAAAATCAGCCCTGATAATGGTGTTGAAGCCATAAAAGAAATCCAAAAATCAACTTTGAATAGTGTTTTGGCTGGAGACAGAATGGTACGCCTAATGGAAGCTTCTTCTCAAGGGAAACAATACTACTCAGTAGATGATTTAATGACGGATTTAAGAAATGGTATTTTCACAGAGTTAAAAACCAATGCTCCTATCGACATTTACCGTCGTAATTTACAAAAATTATATGTTGGTAAATTGTGTGATTTACTTACTCCAGGTAACACTTCAGTACGTTCAAATCCGGTTGGATCTTCTTCAAGACCAAGAACAAGACAATTAGACTTAAATGAAACCGACTTGCCATCTATAACTAGAGGACAATTAATTAGTTTAAAAAGCGCTTTGAAAGTAGCAGCTGCACAGTCTACTGACAAATTATCAAAATTGCATTTACAAGATTTAGCTTTCCGTATTGAGAAAGCACTAGATCCAAAGTAATAAGTAGTTTATAAGATCTTTTTAAAATCCGTTTCAGTCTCGTACTGAAACGGATTTTTTCATCAATGAAGCTGCAAAAAACTAGTTAAAATAAGAGAATCAAAGCGGTTTTACCCGTTTGCAAAAACAACCGCATGAGGCATCTATGAGAAGTAATTTAGTCATTAAATCACTGCTGAGAATAAGAATACAATAAATTGTACTTATGGTTGGAAATCAAATGTAATCATCGAGTTACATAATAAATGAAGTCGCAAAAACTAGAATACTTAAAAGACTATTTGCTAATTTATTATCCTACAAAAATCTACACACTATATAAAGTACAGCTGTAGTTTCTTTCGCAACTAGAAAAGATGAAAACAAAAAAAACCGAGCTAAATATAGCCCGGTTCTTCCTCTAAAAAAACTATTAAAAAAAAGTAGGTTAATCTTTTTGTGATTTTACTGCTAATGTGTAAATCACTAATCCAAAACCAATTTTATTGATTGCATCAGCAATGTTGTAAGCAACATCAATGTTACCAGCTGGAACGATACCGTTGTACCATCCTGTTGTTCCCATCATGTATCCTAATGGATAAATTGCCCATCCAACTAAAACGAACCAACACAAGATTTTGTGTGCCTTCAATACTTCTCCTCCAGCCGCAGCAGCTAATTTTGAAGCTGAACCCAACCAAATCTCGTAAACAATGGCAAAGTAAGCAACACCAGAAACAAATCCCCAAAATGCAGCCATATCCGTGTAAACCACTTCACCAAAATATCCGGTGATTAACATGATTACTGAATAAATGATCATTTTCCAAAGTAAGGATTGCTTAGCACCTGCTACTTTTAAAATTAAATAAAACTCCACACACATCAACGGCACTGTTAATACCCAGTCGACATAACGGAAGAACGTTGGAGATTCTCCAAATGAAGCCCAATAATCTCTCATGTAGAAATAATGGACTGCAGCAATAAATGTAATTAAACCGGAAACTAAAACGGAAGTACGCCACTTTTTATCGAATTGACTCAATGATAAAAAGAAAAATGCTGATGCCGCCATCATCGCCATACAACCTACAAAAAAAGTAAAACCTACGTAGTCTGTTGGAGACAACTTAGCAATCGAACCTGCAACTAACATAAAATTTGTCATAAAAAATAATTAAGGGTTAAATATATTTGTTTAAGTAAATGTAATAATAATTAAACAAACTAGAAATTTTTTGATAACTTTTTTTTTACTATTTTTATGAAAAATATAATTGACCATGCTAAAATATACACATTTCGCAATAGTGGCAAGCTTTTTCTGTTTGTGGCTAAATTCGTTTTTTACAGAAAAAACTGAAATAATAATTGCGTTTGCATTCATTTTTACCATCGGAATCCTGCATGGAGCTAATGATTTAATCCTAATTAAGAACTCAAACAACAGCAAAAAATCCAATTCGTTTCAAAAAAACCTAGTCTATTATATTATAGTCGTGTTATTAGGTTTACTACTGTTTTATTTTATACCCATTCTGGCGTTACTGCTATTTATTATTGTTAGCGCCTTTCACTTTGGAGACCAACAAGGATTGTACTTTAAATTCAATACTTCGGCTATTCTACTAGCTTTATACCCTTTTTTATATGGGATATTAATTCTGTTTCTGCTATTTTTCTTCCATGCAGAGGAAGTGAACACTATAGTTTCGGCTATACTACGATTTCAAGTACCTACTTTATATATATCTGAAATACTGCTAACTACAATTTTACTATTCTTAAGCATAACCGTTTACTTTGGTATCCAATTCAAATCTTTTCGATCACGAATTATAGAAGAACTATTTTATCTCCTTGTATTTGCAATTATATTTAAGACTTCGACTTTACTATGGGGATTTGCAATCTATTTCATCATTTGGCATAGTGTTCCGTCAATTATTGAACAAATGAATTTCATGTACGGTTCCGTAACCGCACAACATTTTAAAACCTACCTAAAAAATGGTTTTATGTACTGGTTAGCCTCAATTTTAGGAATTGCACTGCTCTATTTTCTTTTTAATGATCAGGAAATTTTCAACGCCTTATTTTTCTCTTTCTTGGCAGCAATTACTTTTCCTCATGTGCTGGTTATCTTAAATATGATGCATAATAAAGAGCGAAATAATATTACATAATTCGCAATGGTACTTTTAAAAAAAAATTGTCTAATTATTAAATATATTTATTAAACAAAAATACTTTTTAAAAAGTCGTCTATTATAGGTAGATTTGAGAGCAAGATGAGCTTGTAAAATTGATTTCCTTTATAGAGTAATTCAAAGTCTTATATTCTCAGGTGCCTGCTGGTAGTAACGGGAAGAAGTAAAATAAAAATAGTAAATTGTACTTCATTATTAAAAAACGAAAATAGCAAGAGCAAGGATATGAGTGAATATATTAAAATTGGACTTAAAGTAACTTGGTTACTTGTATTGACTTATTGGTGCATTTCAGGAATTGGTGCAAAAAAAGCAGCATACCAAGAAACTTTTGTACAGCGATTTACTCAATATTGGCTACCTCTAATTATCGCGATACTGTTGTTAGGACCAGGAGATTGGTACGGGCACAGTTGGTTAAGAGAAAATTTTATTGAGCATACTAATTTGGTTGGATGTGTTGGACTTTCAATTTCCATAATTGGAGCAATAATCGCATGCTTATCACGATTTAAATTGGGTAAAAATTGGAGTTTGTCAGTGCAAAGAAAAGAAAGTCACCAATTAATACAGAATGGAATTTATAAAATAATACGACATCCAATTTACACCGGACTTTTATTACTCTTCATAGGAAATGCCATAATAGTTGGTGACTACAGAGCCATAATAGCTGTCTTAATAGTTTTTATATCACTTTGGATAAAACTTAAGAAAGAAGAAAAATTACTAACCGAAACTTTTGGGACAAAATATACGGAGTATAAAAAACATACAAAAGCATTAGTACCTTACATACTCTGAAAAATCAAACTTGGGAATCGTTGCCACTGGATGAATAAAAATACCGTACAATGTCCCAATAATGGAGAAATGAATTGGTCATGAAATAAAACACTTGAAAGTAAAAAAAATAGTATCGATTTGTAGTTCAGTGCAAATAAAAATAGAGAGAAACTAGTTTCTGACGAAGAAGTAGGTATTTTATATGGAGGAACCGAAACAAAAGCAAAAAAAATCGTTTATGATTCTACAAGAATAAAATCTTCACTTGCAGGTTTGTCAGGTGGTAGAAACCTAACCGATTATTATGTTGCAACTCAAATAAGAGAGAACTACATTAGTTGTTGTATGAGTTTTTGGAACAATGATAATAAATCCGAAAGCGGATCAGCTCCGCTAATTGAAGAGGTAATGGAACTGAAAAAAATAATTACCTCAATAAACAGCGAGTGAAAAAACGATACTTTTACCCAAACAGCCTTCCTATGAAAAAGAATACTACCCTTAGCGTCCCACAACCTTGCCAGCAGCGATGGGAAGAAATGGAATACAATGAAACAGGTAAGTACTGCGCAAGCTGCCAGAAAACTGTAATTGACTTTAGTTCGGCATCAGATGCGGTTATTTTAAGCGCACTGCAGACAAATAATTCCATTTGTGGTCGTATTTATACTAATCAACTCAATCGAGCTTTAATTAACCCAACGGAGCCGAATCCGACTAGAATCTGGATTGTTGCCTCATTACTAAGTATAATTGGCTTAGGTACTCCAACCGCTAATGCGCAGCAACAACCAGCACCAATTGAACAATTGCCTGTTTTAAAAGAAGTAAGTCCGGACCAAACAAACGATGCACCAGGTAAAACCAATATAACCGGAACGGTACAGGATGAAATGGAACATCCCTTCCCCGGAGCTTACGTACAGGTAAAAGGAACTAAAATAGCTACTACTACTGATATTAATGGTCACTTTACCATCAAGGCGAAAAAATCAGACGAATTACCCATTTCTTTCATTGGATATGAACAAAAAACTGTTGAAATTAAAAATAATTCAAACCTTCAAATTATTTTAAAACCTAGTGAGCAAATGCTATTAGGTGAAGTCCTTTATGTAAAAAAGCCCTCCTTTTTTAAAAGACTTTTTAGAAAGAGGTAGAACCACATCAACCCCCCAATAATACTCATTTTGTAATTTTGATAAAATAAAAAAAGCCGTTCACAAATTGTGAACGGCTTTAGTATTTATAGTAGCAGTGCGAAGCGCACCGTTACGGGAAATAATTATTTTACTTCTTCGTAATCTACGTCTTGAACGTTATCACCTTCAGCAGCTTGAGGCTCAGCCGCAGCTTGACCTTGTTCTCCTTGAGCGTACATTGCTTCAGTAGCTGTTTTCCATGCTGCGTTGATGTTATCAAGAGCAGTTTGGATTGCAGTAAGATCTTGAGATTGGTGTGCCATTCTCAATTCAGTCAATGCATATTCTACAGCAACTTTATGATCATCAGCTAATTTATCTCCTAGGTCTTTCAATTGCGTTTCAGTTTGGAAGATCATTCCATCTGCTTCGTTCAATTTTTCAGCTCTAGATCTTGCAATTTTATCAGACTCAGCGTTAGCTTCAGCGTCTTGTTTCATTCTTTCGATTTCTTCAGAAGTTAATCCAGAAGAAGCTTCGATACGAATATCATGAGATTTTCCAGTTCCTTTATCAGTAGCTGAAACTTTGATGATACCATTTGCATCAATATCAAAAGAAACCTCGATTTGAGGAACTCCTCTTGGTGCTGGTGGAATACCGTCTAAGTTAAAACGTCCGATAGTTTTGTTATCAGCAGCCATTGCTCTAGCTCCTTGAAGAACGTGTAGTTCAACAGTTGGTTGAGAATCTGCAGCTGTAGAGAAAACTTGAGATTTTTTAGTTGGGATAGTCGTGTTAGCCTCGATAAGGATAGTCATGATTCCACCCATAGTTTCGATACCTAAAGATAAAGGTGTAACGTCTAATAACAATACATCTTTTA
>NZ_JAQWTM010000118.1 GCF_029242675.1 Flavobacterium sp. | reverse complement strand
CGTTTCTGAAGTCGACAATCAAATGGATGTTGCAGTAAAAGAACCAGAAGCGAGATACCATACGGTAGAATCTGGCGACTGGCTATCTAAAATTGCAAAAAAATATTATGGTGATGCAAATAAGTACAATCTAATTTTTGAGGCAAACAAGCCAATGCTCTCTGATCCAGATAAAATTTACCCTGGACAAGTATTGAGAATACCCAATGAATAAATCGTGTATAATTAAACAAAAAAATCCGTTTCAAAAATTTGAAACGGATTTTTTTGTTTACCACTCAGTCGTCAAGCAAATACTTAAGCATTAATTTAGTATTGTAAGATAACTATTCAAAAAATACAAGGTTTTTTCAAAATATTTGCAATAAATTCACAGTCCTAAGCTTATAGCTTTTAAACTCCCATTTATGAAAAAAATTTTACTATTAGTATTGTTAAGTTCTTTATCAGTTTTTAGTCAGCAATATGACAAAAGATGGAAGAAAGTAATTGAAAACGAAAATGCCGGTAAATTTAAATCGGCAAATGCTATCGTAGAAAAAATTTATAACAAAGCGAGTCGGCAGCAAGACGAAGCTCAGTTAATTAAATGCTTCTTTTATCAATCCAAATACAGCCAAGTAATAGACGAAAATGCGCAATCAAAGATAATTGATAACTTAAAAATAAAAATTGATCACGCTACCATCCCTACAAAAGCCCTTTTAAATGTGATTTATGCAAAAATTTTAAATCAGTATTATGTTAAAAACGGCTATATCATTAGAAATAGAACCAATACAACTGTTGAGAATGATGATTTTCTTACGTGGACTAAGTTAGATTTTGAAACGCACATTGAAGAAGCAATTACAGAATCTTTAGAAAACGAAACTATTTTAAAGCAAACACGCTTATCAAAATACGATATACTATTTGATTATACTGAGGCTATTATATTCGAAACACAAACCCTACTCGACTATATTTTAAAAGAGAATATAACTTTATATACTTCTAAAATTAATTATTGGCAAATTAAAGAGGATGACTTCATACCCTATCATGACATTTTATACGGTAGTAGCACTAACTTTTGTAATTTAAAACTAGATTTTATTACCAATGAAAATTTAAACAAGACACTATCATTATATCAAAAACAGGAACTCAATAGCACCAGTAGCGATTTGAAATGGCAACGTTTCCTATTTGTAAAAACACATATACTACCATCAGAGATGGACTGGCTTTCTATTTTAGAAAATTTACAAAAAACAGTGGATTCTAAAGTTGTAAAACAAAAAATAAAGTTTGAAAAAGCAAAAAGTTACATTAAACAAGCTTCTAAAGATGCACATCCAGACTACAATATTAAAGCTTCGGAAGTTTTAGATAGCATCATTACCCTTAACGATCGTTCTAACGTTTATAAAAGAGCCATTCAAAGTAAGCATGAATTGGAATTAAAATCAGTAAGTATTAATTTTGAAAAATACACCTACCCCAAACAAAATTCAAGAGCATATATTACGTATAAAAATATAGATAGCGTGCGCATTAGTTTTTATAAAATAAATCAGCGCGATAGCAATCTTTTTGCATATAATTACCATTCACGAGATAGTGTATTAAATGATCTTATTGTAAATCGCATGCCAATAGCATCAAAGAACTATCAATTAAAAAATCCAAAAACTTACTTTGAATACACCACCGAAGTAATCTTACCACAATTAGAATTAGGAACTTATCTTGTTTTTTTCGAAAGCGAAAACGATATTAAAAATACCAAAGCTTTTGGTTATGAGACAATAACAGCTACTAATTTCTCAATTATTGCATCTGCAAATAGCAACATACAGGAATTTCAGATAGTAGATAGGCATACAGGGATACCTATCGAAGGAGCTAAAATTCTAACCGATAAATTCATTGCTACTACTGATAAAGAGGGAAAAGCATATAATTCTAAAGAATATGATCGATTAACACCTTATTTAACGATCATAAAAGAAAAAGATACTTTAAATCTAAATAACAGTTTTATCAATGTTGTTACACCTTATCCCGAAAAACAAAAAGCTAAAGCTAAAGTTGAAATTTACTTAGACCGAGCGATATACAGGCCAGGACAAACAATTTATTTTAAAGGGATCGCATTTCAAAAAAAACAAGGTAAATCTGCTGTTGTTCCTTTTACCTCTTTTAAAGTTACAATTAACGATCCAAATAACAACACTATAAATGAGGTTGATTTAGTTACAAACGAATTCGGATCATTCTCAGGAGAATATATTTTGCCTAAATCTGGTTTAGTAGGAGGTTTCAAAATTGAAGTTGAACAAGCTGACCACTATGAAAATGACCTTCAATACAATTCCAAGTTAGAGAAACATTCTTTTTGGGATGAAGTTGATTTTGAGAAATCCTTTAACTTTTTTACTGTCGAAGAATATAAGAGACCCAAATTTGAAATTACCTTCAATCCCACAAATGAGACTTACACAGTGAACGACGAAATAACTATAACGGGAACTACAAATTCTTTTACCGGCTCTGCTGTATCCAATGCTGTTGTAAAATACAGTGTAAGACAAGAAACTTATAAATCTAAATCTGGTACAAACTATGAATGGTCTGGTGGAAAATCACAGATAGTATTAGAAGCCGAAACGAAGACAGATGATACAGGAAAATTCAACATTCAATTTATAGCCAAACCTGATCTCGACGTAAAAAAAGAAGATTTGCCTATATTTAGCTACCGTTTAACTCTTCAGATTACTGACAACAACGGTGAAACACAAACTTTGAACCAACAGTTAGTCACTAATGTGGGATATCATGCTTTAAAACTAAAAGCAACATTACCCAAAGAAATTGAAACCAAAGATAAAAACACTCTCTTACTAGAGAGCACGAATCTTAATAATACTTTTATTCCTACTGTGGGAATATTGAAGTTCTACCGTGTTAGAAAAGCTAATAACAAAATTAAGCCTAGGATTTGGGAAAAACCAGAGCTGGAAAGTATTTCTGACACAGAATTTGAAAAACTATTTCCATTCGAACAAAATGAGAAAGCTATCTCTGAAGAAGAGTTGGGAGAATTGGTTCATACAACAAACGTAAATACCGAAAAACGGAAGACAATTGATTTAAACTTTATTTCAGATTGGGAAACTGGAATGTATAAGCTAGTTTTTTCAGCAAAAGATAAGTTTGGAAATGATATTGAAACAAAAACTCAATTTAATTTAATACAAAGTAGCCAACTATTTAATCCTAATACATTATTTACAGCTGAACAATTAAATAGTAATCCTGCGCAAGATGGCTTTATCAAAATCAAGATTAAAAGCATCATACCATCACTACATATTAATAGTAGCGCTAATTATAAATATTGGAACTTTTATAATATGGTTACCACAATCAATAGCAACGAGGGTATTATCACTATTCCATTACGAAAAGAATTTGAAAAAGCAATTACAATTAATTTTACAAGTGTTTTTGAAAACACAGTATTCGAAAAAAAACTAGAAATTATTCTTAATAATATTCAACCAAAATTAAACTTTGAGGTAGCTAGTTTTAGAAGTAAAATTGAACCAGGTAAATTAGAAAATTGGTCTTTTAAATTGAATGCCATAGGAACAGAGAAAGAAAGTGAAATCCTAGCTAGTATGTATGACAAGTCATTAGACCTGTTTACTAAGAAAGATTGGGAGTTATTAGATTTTCAAGATAACAATTACTATTACGCATCCAATACAAAAACTGCCCTAGGCTTTCAAAAAACCTACAGTTATATTCAAAATCTAAACACGCATTTAAACGAAATAAAATTTAAAGATGTCGACACTGATTTATTGTGGTTTGGATTCAATATTAATACTATCGAGAACAAATATACTTTATTAAATTATAAAAAACAGCATTCAAAAAAGTTACGGGAACCAGCAAACGCCAAGCTTATTTCAGGAATCGTTTCTGATCCATACGCGGTGCTACCTGGAGTAACCATTAGCATAAAAGGCACTAAGAGACAAACTGTATCCGATTTTGATGGCTATTATGAGATAGCAGCTACATTGAATGAAACATTGATTTTTAGCTTCATTGGTTACACAACTGTAGAACATAACATAACTGGTAATACAATTGACAAACAACTCAAGCCCGATGAAAGCACCTTAGAAGAAGTGATTGTTGTAGGCTATGGAACGATGAAAAAGAAATCATCGACTACTACTCTATCAGGGATTGTAGATGAAGCAGACTATCAGGTGTATAACACTGCCGGTATTATTCTTCCATTGACAGGTAAAGCAGCAGGTATTAATTTGGCTGATTTAAAAACAAAAATTCGAGGCACTAGTACTATCAGTCAGAATAATAATCCCCTATATGTTATTGATGGAAAAATAGTACTAGAGCAAGCTGTAAAAGATTTAACCGCCTCAGACGTCATTTCTGTAGATGTATTAAAGTCCGATCAAGCCACGGCATTGTATGGCGGCAAAGGTGCTAATGGCGCCATAGTAATCATCACTAAAAAAGGGTTAGGCGAATTGAATCAAATCAAAGCAAGAACTAATCTTTCTGAAACTGCATTCTTTTTACCTGATTTAAGAACAGATAAAAAAGGAAATTTGAGCTTCAATTTCAAATCACCAGAAGCTTTGACAGCATGGAAATTTCGCCTACTAGCACATAATAAAGAGGCTGTTTCAAGTTATCTTGAAAAAAATGTAATCACACAAAAAGAATTAATGGTTATTCCGAACTTCCCTCGTTTCTTTAGAGAGAAAGATTCTATTGTTATTACTGCAAAAATATCCAATATGACTAGTGAAGTCAAAACAGGAATTGCACGATTACAATTTTTTGATGCCACAAATATGCAAAATATTGATGTCGCTATGGCAAACACAAAATACGCAAGAAACTTCAACGCCAATCCTCTGAGGAACACCACGGTAAGCTGGAAAGTATTTGTACCTGAAGGATTACAAGGGTTACAATATAAGATTGTTGCTAAGGCAGGAAATTACTCTGATGGAGAGGAAAGCGTACTTCCTGTCTTAACCAATAATATTTTAGTAACAGAGAGTATACCTGTTTGGATTCGTGAAAACAGCAAGAAAGAATATGTTTTCGAAAATTTAAAAAACACTAGTTCGCCAACTTTAAAAAACCACCAGTTCACATTAGAATATACCTCAAACCCCGCTTGGATTGCCATCCATTCTTTACCGTACTTGATGGAGTACGAGCATGAATCTGCTGAACAATCATTTGCTCGCTATTATGCTAACGCGTTAGCAGCGAACATTATCGACAGTAATCCTAAAATTGCGGCTGTTTTTGAATCTTGGTCCAAAAGCGGAAAAGATGAATCTAAGTTAAAAGATAATGAAGAGCTAAAATCAATAATCTTAGCAGAAACACCTTGGGTCAACGATGCTAAGACCGAAGATGAGAAGAAGACCAATATGGCCCTTTTATTCGATCTAGAGAAAATGAAAAACATGCAAGAAGTTGCTTTTAAAAAATTGACCAATCAACAAACAGCTGCAGGAGGATTTACTTGGTTTGGAGGTAATGAACCAAACGAATATATTACAAGACATATTGTTGCCGGCTTAGGACACTTATTAAAGCTTAATGCTGCAGAAGAATCTAATTCGAAAGTTCTCGAAATCACATCAAAAGCGATTCCGTTTATAGATGGTAAATTTTTATTGAATTATAAGTCACGTAGGCAGGAAACAAATCTAATTGACAAAATAATTTGGACAAATCCTCGTACTGATTTGCACTATTTGTATAGCCGCAGTTTTTATTTAAAAACAAACCCGCCTAGTGACTCTTTAAAATTAGTCATGAATCGTTTTATAGAAAATATAAAAACAAATTGGCTTAGCTACAGCCTATATGAGAAAGGCTTAGCCGCTATTACCTTGAATCGATTTGACGATAAAGAAACTGCTAAAAAAATTATCGTTAGTCTGAAAGAGACGTCCTCTACTAATGTGGATTGGGGAATGTATTGGATTGACAATAAAGAGGGATGGTACTGGTATCAAGCTCCTATTGAAACACAAGGCTTACTAATTGAGGCTTTCGCCGAAATTACTAATGACAAAAAATCAGTCGATGCAATGAAGGTGTGGTTGTTAAAAAACAAACAGTCCAAGAATTGGCCGTCTACAAAATCTACCACTGAAGCAATTTATGCTTTACTATTGCAGGGATCAGACTGGCTCTCGGTGAAGGACAACACGGTGATCAAAGTGGGTGATCAAAAAATACTTACTAAAAAACTAAACGAAAATAAAAAAGAAGCTGAGACTGGTTATCTTAAGATCAATTGGAAATCGTCTGAGATAAATGACGAAATGGCTAAAATTGAAATTAGTAATGAAAGCGACATCCCTAGTTATGGCGGCATATATTGGCAGTACTTTGAAAATTTAGATAAAATTAAAAGTGACAGCAAAAATAGTTTGTCAATTTCTAAGGAGCTTTATTTAAAAACTGGTAATGGTAAAGATGCTGTTCTAACTAAAATAAAAGCACCTTTAACTATTGGAGATTTGATTACTGTGCGATTAATTATTTCGACAAATGAAGATATGGAATTTGTCCATTTAAAAGACATGAGAGCATCCTGCTTTGAACCAATTGATGTACTTTCCAGTTATCAATATCAAGGGAATTTAGGCTTTTATAAAGCGACAAAAGATGCTGCCACACATTTCTTTTTTGACAAAATAGGGAAAGGAACTTATGTGCTAGAATACGACACTAGAGTTAATAATAAGGGATCTTTCTCTAATGGAATCACAACTATTCAAAGTATGTATGCCCCAGAATTCTCGATTCATAGTCAGGGAATACAAGTCAAAGTGAAAGATTAAATAAAATAATTAAACAAAAAAATCCGTTTCAAAAATTTGAAACGGATTTTTTTTTGGTTAGAAAATAAATGACTAATTAGTCATTTAACATCTTCCATAGTTTGTCTTTCAATTCAGTTAGTCCTTGTTGAGCAACAGACGAGATGAACATATACGGAACATCCTTAAAGGCGACATCTAATTCAGTCTTGAGCTCTGCTCTTAACTCATCGTCCAGCATATCAATTTTAGATATTACTAGTAAACGTTCTTTATCTAACATCTCTGGGTTGTATTTTGTCAACTCATTTACAAGAATGTCATACTCTCCTTTAATATCTGG
>NZ_JAQWTM010000109.1 GCF_029242675.1 Flavobacterium sp. | reverse complement strand
CAACTAATATTGGGTCTATTAAAAATTCAGGATGGGAATTTGCTATCAATACTAGAAATATAGCTACTCCAAACTTTTTATGGACTTCAGGTTTAAACTTCTCTTTTGATAGGAATGAAATAACTGAGCTTCCTTCTCCTTTTAATAACGGAAATAAAAAATGGGAAGTTGGACGTTCTTTATATGAGTTCTTCATCCAAGACTGGGCAGGAGTTGATCCAGCGACTGGTTACGGTATGTGGTACAAAGATGTTTTAGATGCTAACAGCGTACCAACAGGTGAGCGTGTTACTACTAAAGTGTATAGCGAAGCTACTAGATATTATGTTGGTAAATCATCTTTACCTGATGTAGTTGGTGGATTTACTAACTTCTTCAAGTACAAGAATGTTGATATGAATATTTTATTCAACTTTAGTTTTGGTTCTTATGTGTATGATAATACATATGCTAGTTTGATGGAAGGTTTTGAAAGTTCAGGAAGAGCGGCTCATACGGATTTAATTAATCGTTGGCAGCAACCAGGGGATATTACTAATGTTCCTTTATTCTTAACTTCAAATAATGATTTTAACTCACAGTCTACAAGATTCTTATTTAAGAATGATTATGTTAGGTTGAAAGCTTTGAATATCGGTTATAATTTACCTAAATCTTTAATCGATAGAGTAAAACTATCTAAATTAAGATTGTTTTTACAAGCTGATAATGTGTTTACTTGGCAATCTCACAAAGGGATTGATCCTGAGCAAGATTTAAATGGAGCTACAAATAGCAGATCATACAATCAAAGGATTGTTTCATTTGGTCTTAATTTAGAATTTTAATAAAAATATATATTTATGAAAACAATAACTTCAAAAATTTTAATTGCTTTTATTGCAATTGCGATGTTGGGTAGTTGTAGCCAAGAATTTCTTGACGAACCCCAACCAACTAGCGGTGTGCCTGAAACCGTTGTGTTTAGTTCTAGAGCAGGTGTAGAAGCTTTTATATCTGGTATAATGCGTCGATTTAGAGGGCAATATACTAGTGTTGATTCAGCAGGTCTAAATTCTATTTTCTATGCTCGTACTGTAAAAGGTAATGATGTGATAGCTGCTAACACTTGGTTTAGTTTTGATTACTCTAATGATAATCGTGAGCCTACTTATAGAAGAACAGGCTTCTCATGGAATTACCCATATTACATGATTAATCAGGCTAATGCCTTAATTAATGGTGTCGAAGCGAGTACGAGTTTATCTGCAGCAGACAAAAAAGAATTAGCTGCTTATGGATATGCTTTAAGAGGTTTTTTCTATCATCAATTGGTTTTGGAATTTGCTCCAACTTATTCAGCAGGTTTAGATTTTCCAGCTCCACCTATCTATACTGAGACTGTTGTTACAGGAAAGGCTATGTCTACTGTAGGCGAAGTATATGCGTTAATTGTTAGTGATTTAACTAAAGCGGTTGATGGTTTGACCGCTAACCGTTTAGGAAAGTCTTACATTAACAAGAATGTAGCTAACGGTATTTTAGCTCAAGTTTATCAAGTAATGGGTAACAAATGGCCAGAAGCAGAGGCAGCAGCTAAAGCTGCATATGGAGGAGCTCCACTTGCTGTTTTGAATGCAGCTAGTTATAGTGCTGGTTTCAACGATTACTCTAATATAGAATGGATTTGGGGTAGTGCTCAGTCTACTGATCAGTCAAACTATTATTGGGGATGGCCTCATGCAGGAGCTGACTTTACAACAACTTCGTATTCTGCAACATATTTTAACGTTAATTTTGTTAGTTTGTTCTCTGCTACAGATGTACGTAAAAGATTTAATTTAAGAAGTAGTACTTTACCTGCTACTGATTTTAGATATTGGATAACAAATAAATTTAAATTTACTTTTGATGCAGATCATCCAATTATCAGAACTCCAGAAATGATTTTAATTGAGGCTGAAGCTTTATACAATCAAAGTAAGCCAACTGAGGCTCATAATTTACTTTATCTTTTGCAAAAAAACAGAGATGTTAATGCTGTGAAATCTACAAATACTGGAGCTTCATTATTGAATGAAATTCTTGTTGAAAGAAGAAAAGAGCTTTATGCAGAAATTGGTGTAGAGTGGTTTGATGCTAAACGTTTAAGAAGAGGTATTACTAGAACTGGTAATCACAGAATTTTAACACCTGCTAATCTTGCTCCGGATGATAAAAAGTTTTATTTGAAAGTTCCACAAGCAGAAATTGATGCTAATGATCTAATAGACGAATCTGTTAATGCTAACAGATAGATAATTAAGATAATTAATAATAAAGACCGAGTTTGACTAACGTTGAACTCGGTTTTTTTTGTTTTATTAACTACCTTTGTTTCGCTTTTACTATGTTTAATATTGATACCCATATTCTTGCAGATGCGAATACTCTTTTTTTTATATTGCTTATTTATTCCTGTTGTTCTTTTTGCTCAAGGGCAAATCGGCCCTGAGGGTAATACCCATAAAAGTATATTAGATAAGATCAAAAAAGATACGGTAGCTCCTATCGATCAATACCGCTTTATATCGATTGAACGCGATACTACTTATCTTGATACTTCCCTTACTATTCAGCGGGAATATAGTTTTAACTATTTACGTAAGGATAATTTTGGATTATTAGCATTTCCTAATGAAGGACAAACTTATAATACCTTACAATACAGTTTAACTAAATATTCTCCTTATCCTGAAATGGGTTTTAAGGCTAAACATTTTGGTTTTCTAGAAGCTTATGATGTTAAGTATAGTTCGGTAGCAACGCCCGTAACTGAGTTGTATTATAAATCAACCATGACTAAGGGGCAATCAGTGGATTCCTTTTTCACCCTAAACATGACGCCCGGATTGAATTTTTCTATTGGTTATCGAGGCTTACGTTCCGAAGGTAAATACATAAATCAGCTTGCAAGCACGGGAAGCTTTCGATTTACGACCAATTATCACACTAAAAATTTGAGATATCAGTTAAAGGCCCATTTTGTTTCTCATGATATTTTAAATGAGGAAAATGGTGGGATCACTACTATCTCTGATTTTGAAAGCGCAGATGTTAGGTTCACCAACAGACAACGTTTAGAAGTTTATCTTACTGATGCCGAATCGTTTCTAAAAGGGAAACGTGTCTTTTTTGACCATCTTTTTAGAGTAAATCCTAAAGGTGGCAACAATAACCTGTATGTAGCACATCAATTCAATTATGAGAATAAATTTTTTCAATACAAGCAACCCACAGTAAGCTCTACAGTTGGCAGCGAGGTTGTAAATCGTTTTGGTGATTCCTATGCCACTAGTAGTATTGTTGATGACACTCGTTATAACAAAATGTACAACAAGGCTGGATTAGTATATGAAAATATAAGCTTGGGTAAATTTCAGTTTTTCATAGACGATTACAGAAGTAATTATTACTACAATCAAATTTTAATTAGGGATGATAAAACCATACCCGCTTCCTTAGTACGAAACATTAATAGCGCGGGTGGTCAATACGAATATCAAAAAGACAAGTGGAAGGGGAACTTTTTAGTATCGCGTTCGATTACCAATCAATCCTTGTCTAATATTAATGCGCAATTAAATTATGATTTAAATGACGATTATCAGTTTACCTTTGGCTATCAAAATCTAAACAAACTTCCTAATGACAACTACAATCTATACCAAAGTAGTTTCGTGGGATATAACTGGTCCGAAAATTTCAATAATGAAAAGATTAATGCATTAACGGGAACTGTTATGTCGCCTTGGATCACAGCAGATGTACAATTATCAACTCTTAAAGACCATCTATATTTCAAAGATGTAGCAACTCTAAATAATCAGCAAATTATAGCACCTAGTCAATACGCTGGAACGATTAATTATATTTCGGTTAAATTAAGTAAAGAATTCAAATTTGGTAAATTTGGTTTCGATAACACTGTGTTGTATCAAAAAGTAGGTCAGCAGGACAATATTTTAAATGTTCCGGAGCTTGTTACCCGAAACACTATTTATATAAACGATTATTTTTTCAAAAAGGCTTTGTTTTTTCAAGCAGGAATAACGCTTAATTATTTTACAAAATATTTGGCTAACGAATACAATCCGGTCATAGGGGAGTTTTTTGTTCAAAACACTAAATCCATTGGTAATTTCCCAACGGTTGATTTCTTTATCAATACTAAAATTCAAAGAACCCGAATTTACCTTAAGGCAGAGCATTTCAATTCTGCAGTGACAGGAAATAATTTTTATTCCTCTCCTAACAATCCGTATCGTGACTTCACGGTTCGATTTGGATTAATTTGGAATTTCTTTAATTAATAGTATGGCGTTTTAACCCGCTGTACACTCTATCTTTCCTTGCTTAAAGAAAGCAAGCAAAGGATGCCGTTCCCATCGGTAACGCAAATGCAAATAAGAACTTTATCTTTTATAACAAAATAGTATCTTTGCGAAATATATACAACAAAATCAGAATCTTAAAATTTATATCTAAATGCAATACGCAGAAAATATATTAGGTACTATTGGAGGAACTCCATTGGTGAAGTTAAATAGAGTTACAAAAGAAATCGATGCTTTAATACTTGCTAAGGTGGAAACATTCAATCCCGGAAATTCAACCAAGGATCGTATGGCCATGAAAATGATCGATGATGCGGAAGCCGATGGTCGTTTGCAACCAGGTGGTACCATAATCGAAGGTACTTCAGGAAATACAGGAATGGGTTTAGCGCTTGTTGCAATTATTAGGGGATACAAATTAATTTGCGTAATCTCGGACAAACAGTCTAAAGAAAAGATGGATATCTTACGTGCAGTTGGTGCCAAAGTTGTGGTATGTCCAACAGATGTGGAGCCTACTGACCCAAGATCCTACTATTCTGTGTCTAAACGATTGGCTACAGAGACACCTAATTCATGGTATGTAAATCAATATGACAACCCTTCAAACGCTTTAGCGCATTATGAGCAAACTGGACCTGAAATTTGGGAACAAACTGAAGGGAAAATCACTCATTTTGTTGTTGGAGTAGGTACGGGAGGGACAATCTCTGGGATAGGGAGATTTTTAAAAGAAAAAAATCCAAATATCAAAATCTGGGGAATCGACACCTATGGTTCTGTCTTTAAAAAATACCATGAAACGGGTATTTTTGACGAAAACGAAATTTATTCGTATATCACGGAAGGAATTGGAGAAGACATCCTACCTAAAAACGTGGATTTTTCATTAATCGATGGATTTACAAAAGTTACGGATAAGGACGCTGCTGTATATACAAGAAAAATTGCTTTGGAAGAAGGAATTTTTGTTGGGAATTCAGCTGGAGCCTGTGTGAAGGGATTATTACAATTAAAAGAGCATTTCAAGCCAGATGATGTAGTAGTTGTTTTGTTTCACGATTCAGGAAGTCGTTATGTTGGTAAAATGTTCAATGACGATTGGATGCGCGAAAGAGGGTTTTTAGAGGAACCAATTACGAAAGCAGAAGATGTTATAAAAGATCATATTGACAAGCCTTTGATTGTTGTGCGTACTGAAGAATTAGTTTCGCATGCCATCGAAAGAATGCGTAAATATAAAATTTCTCAAATTCCGGTTATCGATATCACGGGTTTCGTAGGTTCTCTTGACGAGTCTGATTTATTTCAAAGCTATGTTACAGATAAAAATACAGCTGATAGACCTATTAGAGAAGTGATGGGGAAACCTTTTCCAATTGTTCCTAAAGGAAGCTCGATTGAAGAAGTTTCAAAGTTGTTTACTCGTGAAAACCCAGCTGTTTTAATTGATTTAGGAAACGGAAAGCACCATATTATCACTAAGTACGATATTATAGGTTCTATTAAATAATTTTTTTTTACCACGAATTTTTGCCGTTTGAAAGTAGTTTCAAAGGAAAAGAATTCGTGGTTTTTTATTAGTTTTTGGACTATTTATCAAACATTATCATTTATGACATTTACTGCAATAGATTTTGAAACAGCTATTGGCCACCATCCTTGCTCTGTAGGTATTGTTACTGTAGAGAACGGTGTAATCGTTGATGAATTTGTTAGTTTGATTAAGCCACCTAATAATGAATATTCACCATTTACCATCAAAGTACATGGTATTTACCCACGAGATACGGCTAATGCGAAGACATTCGCTCAAATATTCCCCGAAATTCAAAAACGCTTACAAAATAGAATTGTTGTAGCGCACAATGAGAGTTTTGATCGCGCTGTACTTATGAAATCAATGGCGCTGTATGGTTTTAATTACGAACAGCTGAATGTGGCTCCTAAGTGGGAATGTACCGTGAAAATTTATAAGTTAAAAGGCTTTAAGCCTACTAAATTGAGTGATTGTTGTCATGCTATGAATATTAAGTTGCAACATCACGAAGCCCTTTCGGATGCTCGCGCTTGTGCGCAATTGTATCTTCGTCGTTAAATAATCTTTTTAAATCTGCTGTTAATGGTGTAGGTATTTTCATTATTTTAGTATCAGTAACTAATTGGTATTGAAATGAAAGAAGCGTTTTTGCATTACCTGTGGAAATTTAAAAAAATGGATGTACTACATCTTCGTACCACTACAAATGAAGAGATTCAAATTATCGCTGTTGGTCAATATCTTGAAAAAGCGGGGCCTGATTTTTTCAATGCACAACTCATAATTGGAAGTCAAAAATGGGCAGGAAATGTTGAAATTCATTTAAAATCTTCTGATTGGTACGTGCACAACCACGAACGAGACGAGGCTTACGAAAATGTTATTTTACACGTAGTATGGGAGCATGATTCGGAGATTTTCAGGAAGGATAATAGTTGTATTCCAGTGCTTGAACTTAAAAATTATGTCGATCATAAGCTCGTTTTGAGTTATCAGGATTTAGTTGCTTCCAAATCATGGATATTTTGCGAAAAGTATATTAAGTCCGTGGATCCATTTACGTTTAGTAATTGGCAAGAGGTGCTATTTTTGGAACGATTAGAACGCAAATCGTTGCCTATTTTGGAGCTGCTGAAACGGAGTAATAATGATTGGGAAGCAGTTCTTTTTTGCCTTTTAGCAAAGAATTTTGGACTGAATACTAATGGTGATGCCTTTCTAAAAATGGCAAGTTCGATCCCTTTTTCGGTAATTCGAAAAGAATGTTCAGATGTCTTTGCCTTAGAATCTTTGTTTTTTGGTTCAGTGGGTTTGCTAGAACTAGACCGGGAAGATACTTATTTTAAGGAGCTCAAAAAGCGATATACTTACTTAAGTCACAAGTATAGGTTAGAAGAAAATGTGGTTGAAAAGGTTCAGTTTTTTAAGCACAGGCCGGATAATTTTCCAACGATTAGATTGGCGCAATTAGCGGGTGTGTACCACCACCATCATAATTTGTTTTCTAAATTAATTGATTGTAAATCGATGACCGCAATTTATGCTGTTTTTGATGTTTTTGTATCGGATTATTGGGAAAATCACTATGTTTTTGACAAAGTAAGTCCTAGTAAAAGAAAAAAGTTATCTCGGTCTTTTATAGATTTAATATTGATTAACACGATTATTCCGTTGCGTTTTACATACGATAGGAGTCAGGGTAAAGATAATGTAGAGGATTTAATTCAATTGCTCAATGATGTTAGTGCTGAGAAGAATGTTGTTATTGAAAAGTTTGCATCCTTTGGTATAAAATCAAAAAATGCATTTGATTCGCAATCCTTATTACAATTAAAAAATGAGTATTGTAACAGATCAAGATGCTTAGAATGTGCTGTGGGGATACGTTTGCTCAAGCAACCGTAATTCTTTGCTGGTGGCTCTTCTAATTAATAATTTTGTATTTTTGTGCTTTATACCTTTTTACAATGAGTCAAAAAACATCCCGAATGCTTAAATTGAAGTTTTTCTTTGAGAAATATGGCTTTCATGTATCGTCGCGTTTGGCCGATAGTCTGGGTATGCGAGTGACTAGTGTGCGATTATTTTTTATATATGTTTCGTTTGTTACTGCAGGATTATGGTTTGGAGTGTATTTGACCTTGGCATTTTGGATCAAACTTAAGGATTTAATTCGAGCTAAAAGGACTTCGGTTTTTGATTTGTAAATAATAGTTAAATAGAAAAAGGGACTAAAAGCATTGCGCTTTTAGTCCCTTTTTTTGTTATTTACAATAGTAGATTATTGTTTATCTGGATTGTTTAATTTACTGTTTTTCTTACCATACATAAAGTAGATTGCTACTCCAAGAGCCATCCAAACTACTAGTCTTACCCAGCTTTCATTTGGTAAAGAATACATTAAAGCTAAACATATTACGATACCAGCGATTGGTACAAAAGGTACAAGTGGTGTTCTGAATGATCTTGGAGCATCTGGCATTTTTTTACGCATTACCATTACACCAATACAAACTAAAACAAACGCTAATAAAGTTCCAATACTTACCATGTGTCCTAAATCACTTACAGGAACAAATCCAGCAAATAAACTTACAAAAACCATAAAGAATAGGTTAGTTTTGAAAGGAGTACGGAATTTAGAGTGAATTTCACTAAAGAATTTAGGTAGTAATCCATCTTTACTCATGGTGTAAAATACACGGCTTTGTCCCATTAACATCACTAACATTACCGAAGTATAACCTGCTAAAATAGCTACAATTAAACCCGTTTGTAAAAAGTCATATCCAGTTACCGCAAACGCTGTTGCAGCTGGTTTAGCATCACCTACAAATTTGTAGTAAGGTACTAGTCCTGTCATTACGTGAGCAAATAATACGTACAAAATAGTACAGATTATTAAAGATCCAAGAATACCAATTGGCATTCCTTTTTGCGGGTTTTTAGCTTCTTGTGCAGCTGTAGATACGGCATCAAAACCAATAAAGGCAAAGAATACAGTTCCTGCACCAGCGGCAATTCCTGACCATCCAAATTCTCCAAAAACTCCCGTGTTTTCAGGAATGTATGGCGTGTAGTTTGCTTCGTCAATGAAGCTCCATCCTAATATTATGAAAACAAGTACCACTGCCACTTTTAAAACAACTAAAAAGTTATTTATCGATGCAGATTCTTGAGTTCCTCTAATTAAAAGTAACGATAACATAGAAACGATAAAGATAGCAGGTAAATTAATATACCCTCCATCAATTACAGTTCCATCGCTTAAAGTTAACATTTCCCAAGGCGAACATATCAGTTTGGGCGGAAGATGTATACCATATTTATTTAAAAGTTCTAGTAGATAGCGAGACCAACTTACCCCAACTGTGGCAGCTCCCAAGGCATATTCGAGTACTAAATCCCATCCAATAATCCATGCCATGAATTCTCCCATAGTTGCGTAGGAATACGTGTAGGCACTACCCGCAACAGGTATCATAGAGGCAAATTCTGCATAACAAAGTCCTGCAAAGGCGCAGCCAATTGCAGCTAGTATAAAAGATAATGTTACTGCTGGTCCAGCGTGTTCAGCGGCAGCTATTCCGGTTAGGGAAAATAATCCAGCACCAATTATAGCTCCAACTCCAAGAGCAACTAGAGATCTTGATGATAATGTTCTCTTAAGACCTTTTTCGTCTTCTGAGGCTTCATTTAGTAAAACCGAGAGTGGTTTTGTTTTCCAAATTGACATATATTTATTGGTTTAATTGTTATAAGTGGTCAAATGTATTATTATATTATAAAAAATAAAAATAATTATACAAATTAACATCGAAAATAATTGTTATGAAGCGATTGTTTATTTTTACTTAATGTAATTATTTTGACGTATTGGTTGTTATTCTTTAATAAGTATCTTAATTTGATGTAAATAGCTAAGAATAATTTTGGGCCTTTAAAGTGCTTTTGTGGTAATTATTTTATAATTTTATTTTCGTTAAAAGCAACTGAATCAGGAGGTCTCAGTCTTTATCGCAATTGTAAATTTGGTGTAATATGAAATTTAAGACAATAGTGGATTATGGTAAGTACTCTAAGGAGCAAGCGCTGGGTGTAATTTCACTATTTTTAGTTGTCCTTATTTTGCAGTTGTGTTATTATTATCTTGATTTTAACAAATATGTTGCTGAAAGTCCTGAGAAGCAATCATGGATAGCCAATCAAGTGGTTGTTGATTCGCTAAAAAAGGGTATTACCAATACAAAACCAACGATTTTTCCCTTTAATCCTAATTTTATTTCGGACTACAAAGGCTATAAGTTAGGAATGTCAGTTGCTGAAATAAACAGACTACTCGCTTTTAGAAAATCAAACCAATATGTAAACTCCGTTTCAGAGTTTCAAAAGGTAACGTTAGTCTCAGATTCTTTATTAGAGACTATGAGTCCGTTTTTTAAGTTCCCCGATTGGGTAAAAAACAAAAAAGTAACCTCCTCTTTTCAGTACGAGTCACCTAAACAGTTTATAAAATCAGAAAAAGTGGTGATGAAAAATATTAATGAGGCCTCTCATGAAGATTTAGTGAAGGTATATGGAGTGGGTCAGGTCTTATCTGAAAGAATTTTAAAGTTTAAAGAAACGGTTGGAGCCATTGTTTCTATGGATCAAATGAGTGATGTTTGGGGTTTGTCTCCGGAGGTGATTGAAAAGCTTAAATTATCTTTTAAGGTTGGTGCAATTCCTGAAATGAGAAAGCTTGATATTAATAATGCTTCAATAAAGGAGCTAGGACAGTTTGTATACTTCAAGAACGGTTTAGCTCGAGAGATTGTTATTTATCGCAGTATGAATGGTGATTTTAAAAATATTGAGGATTTAATAAAAATAAAGGGGTTTCCTGTTGAAAAGAGAAATATAATTGCTTTATATTTGGACTTTCGTTAGAGATGCGCAATTTTGAGATCGAGTGTGAGTTAGATTTACTGCCTTCAATTTAAAATGAATTTTGTGATTTGTTTCTTCTAATGATTAGTAATTTTGCATTTATAGTAGATGTGGAAGGAATGTTTTAAATTAATTTTCAAAAATTATAAGTTATATGAATTCAAGTTATTTTACCGAAGAACATCAATCTTTTAGAGAGAGTTTGAGAGACTTTTTAGTTAAAGAGGTCGTTCCACATATTGAGAAATGGGAAAAAACAGGTACTATTGAACGTTTTATTTGGAAGAAATTTGGCGACATGGGATTTTTTGGAATCTCTTACCCAGAGGCATACGGTGGTTTAAATTTAGATTTATTCTATACCGTTATTTTTCTAGAAGAACTTCAAAAGATTAAATCATCAGGATTTGCTGCTGCGATGTGGGCACATGCTTACTTAGCTATGACGCATTTAAATGCAGAAGGAGATGAGCGGATTAAACAAAACTATTTAGCGCCAAGTATTGCAGGTGATTTGATAGGAGCTTTATGTATTTCGGAGCCTTTTGGAGGTAGTGATGTGGCAGGTATGCGTACGAGTGCCGTTAAAAAAGGAGATAAATACGTTATCAATGGTTCTAAGACCTTTATTACGAACGGTGTTTATGCTGATTATTATATTGTTGCTGCTAAAACTGATGTTGAGGCTGGTAATAAAGGAATTAGTATCTTTTTAGTAGATACTAAAACTGCTGGAATTTCAGCAACTAAATTGGATAAATTAGGATGGAGAGCATCTGATACAGCTGAGATTGCATTTGACAATGTCGAGATTCCCTTAGAGAACTTGATGGGTGAAGAAGGAAAAGGTTTTCCATATATCATGCAGCATTTTGCCTTGGAGCGTTTGATCATGGCGATAAATGGTCACGCTAGAGCTGAGTATGCTCTAGAGTATACTATTGATTATATGTCACAAAGACAAGCTTTTGGCACTACAATAGATAAATTTCAAGCATTGAGACACGTTATAGTGGAACACACAACTGAGGTGGAGCACTGCAAGGTGTTTAATTATGCTGCCGTAGCTCGTTTAGATAAAGGAGAGTACGTTGTTAAGGAAGCTACTATGGCTAAGATGAAGTCTACTAAAGTGGCTGACGAAGCGATTTACAGCTGTTTGCAAATGTTAGGTGGGTATGGTTATATGGAGGAATATCCATTAGCTCGCTTGCTTCGCGATAGCCGTTTAGGACCTATTGGTGGTGGAACTTCTGAGATATTGAAAGAGATATTATCAAAGATGATTATCGATAAGCAAAACTATAAGCCTGCAGTTAAATAAAATATAGTGCTAGGATTTAGTTTGAATTATAAAAAAGAAGGAGTCGATGGTAGTATTGACTCTTTTTTTTGTGTGAAGGATAGTAGTGGAAATCCTTTTAGGTAGCCCTGCGGATTAAAAGATTGTAGCGAATAGCCTGACGGCAAATGTAAGCCTGTGGTAAAGGATAATAGTCATTTTGCCGGCACACCCAAAATATAGAGCAATTGATGGTAAGTAATTCAAAATAATGATTACTTTTGCACACTTAACGAAAGGGGGTGTCAATATTATGTTAATTATACCAATTAAAGACGGAGAAAATATAGATAGAGCATTAAAGCGCTATAAAAGAAAGTTTGATAAAACAGGAACTGTTCGTCAACTAAGAGCACGTACTGCTTTTATTAAGCCTTCAGTAAAAAATAGAATCAAAATTCAAAAAGCGGCTTACATTCAAAACATGAAAGACGGTTTAGAGAGTTAAGATTATCTTTTTAAATTAAATAATTACCGTTAGTCATTAAAGTTTTTTAACTTTGAGGCTAACGGTTTTTTGTATATGATTACTAGTGTAAATGCATTTCGGGATTACTTGGAGAAGGAAAAAAAGTATTCTCTCCATACGGTTAATGCTTACTTAAAAGATGTTGAGAGTTTTAGTGCTTACAATCAAACTTATTTTGATCAGGTCGTTATTGATCAAGCTAACTACTCACAAATCAGGTCGTGGATTGTGTCGCTTGTAGATGCAGGAGTGACAAATGTATCGGTAAATAGAAAAGTGGCTTCCCTAAAAGCATTTTATAAATTTTTACTCAAGTCAAAACAAATTACGGTTAGTCCGCTTTTAAAACACAAGGCGTTAAAAACGGCTAAGACTATTCAGATTCCTTTTTCAGAAAAAGAAATGACGTCGGTTTTATCTCAAATGAATGCAGTGAGCGGTTTTGAGGAGGTTCGCAACAAGTTAATTGTGGACTTGTTTTATACTACAGGTATTCGAAGGGCGGAGTTGATTCATTTAAAAGTGAGTGACATTGATCTTGCAAAGGCGGTGATTAAGGTAGTGGGAAAAAGAAATAAAGAGCGTTTGGTTCCAGTTTTGCCTGTGCTCATGGATCAATTTGTGGTGTATGCTAGGGAAAGAGCTGAATTAGAAAAGAATATCGATTTAGGTTATTTTTTTCTAACAAAAAAAGGTGTAAAACTCAATGAAACCTTTGTTTATAGATTAATAAATTCTTACTTTAGTACAGTCTCCGAGAAAGTAAAGAAGAGTCCGCATATTTTACGACATACATTTGCGACTCATTTGCTTAACAACGGAGCCGATTTGAATTCGGTAAAAGAATTGTTGGGGCATTCCAGTTTAGCGTCCACCCAAGTATATACTCACAATAGTTTAGCTGAGTTAAAAAAAGTACATGGTGCAGCGCATCCCCGGAATAAACCGTAATCCTATTAAATTAACCCTTTAAAAAGATTGATTATGAAAGTAAATGTTCATGCAGTTAACTTTTCTGTTGACGGTAAGCTAGTAGATTTTGTGCAGGAAAGAATGGATAAATTAGAGAAATACTATGATAAAGTGGTGTTTTCTGATGTGTATCTCAAAGTAGAGAAGACGAGTGAAAAAGAGAATAAAATTGCAGAGATTAAAATTAATGTACCTGGGGATGATTTTGTGGTAAAAAAACAATGTAAAACCTTTGAAGAAGCGGTGGAATTAGCTGCGGAATCATTAGAAAGATTACTGTTAAAAAGGAAAGAAAAGATAAGAACACATATATAATGTAAATTTTTTTCAAAAAATGTTTTGATTCAGAGATAAAATCTATACATTTGCAGTCCGTTAGAAATAGCGGACTTTTTTATTGAATTGCCAGCGTAGCTCAGTTGGCTAGAGCAGCTGATTTGTAATCA
>NZ_JAQWTM010000107.1 GCF_029242675.1 Flavobacterium sp. | reverse complement strand
AAATAGCTCCTCTTTTTTTAATTCTTTGTTAAGTGCTTTAGTGATAGTCGTTTTCCAAAATTCGTATAAATTCTTTTGGTCACCAATGGGTAACTTGGTGCCCATCTCTAAGCGGTAAGCTTGCATCAAATCTAGAGGTTTTAGCAATCCGTATAGTCCTGAAAGAATACGCAGTTTATCTTGCAATACCTCTATTTTTTGAACTGGAATACTGTAAGCATCTAAACTGGTATACACATCCCCGTCAAAAGTATAAATGGATGGTCGAGCATTAGCAGGATTGAAAGGTGTTTTCCACTCTTGATTGCGTTCCCAATTCAATTGTGCCAACTTATCTGAAATGTGCATCATAGAAGACAAACTAGTTGGCGATTCGTGCTTTAACACCTGCTGAATTTGACGCGATTCTTTTAAAAACAAGGGTTCTGTGAACGTCTCGATTGGTAATTCTTTTTCAAAATTCAATGACTTTGCGGGTGAGATAACAATTTTCATAGACTGCTTGATGCTTTAATTTCTGATTAGACTCCAAAAATACAAATTGAAACTAAGAAATAGCCAAAACTAAATTGATATGTGTAATGATGTCATAGAAAATCCAAATAAGACCAAATATACCCTATTTTTGAAAATAGAATATAATAAAACGGGAATGGAAAAGATTCAGATTTCAGCAGTGACACCAAATGATTTAAACGCACTAAAAGCAATTAGTATCCAAACTTTTACAGAGACGTTTGCGCCTGTAAATTCAGCTGCCAATTTAGCGACTTACATAACAGAAAATCTTACTGATAGTCTACTGCAATCCGAATTAAAAAATAAACAATCCGCCTTTTTCTTTGCTAAAGCAAATGATCAAATTCTAGGCTATTTGAAGCTGAATTGGGGAACAGCTCAAACAGAAAATGTATTAGAAAATGCAATGGAGATTCAACGCATTTATGTACTTCAAGAGTTTCAAGGACAGCAAATAGGATACCGTCTACTAGCGGAAGCAATTGCAATTGCAACAGCTAAAAAAGTAGCTAGTATTTGGTTAGGTGTTTGGGAGCACAATCATAAGGCATTACAGTTTTATAAAAAAAATGGCTTTACCGCTTTTAACCAACACCAATTTACTTTAGGTAACGAAGTTCAAACAGACCTCCTGCTCCGTTATCAATTACCAAAATAATACATAAGCCACCGCGCACTAGAAGTTACTATGTTGACCTAAAAACATCAAAACAATGTAAAATAAAAAAAATTACTTGTTTTAAATTAAGGTCCTTGCCAAATGCAAAATAATACAACTAATTATCGAAAATCAAAATTGGATGATAACCACCTAAAATCACTAAATAAAGGCAATAAAATCAATTTGAGCGAGGGGAATCGTAACTAATTCCCTATTTTTGTGATCCTAGTTAAAAATCGCCTTTATGGCTCCAAATAGCAGCAGTCGCTGTTGTGCAGACAAAACATAGAATACATGAAAAGAACAGTGAAGAAAACGATTAAAAAAATATACAATGCTGATTTGTGGAACGAATTTTTTAACAACGAAAAAGCCAGCGGACTTGTACTAATAGGTTGCACTTTAATTTCGTTAATTTTAGCTAATTCGATTTTTGGTAATCAATACCTTCACACTTGGCACACTAAATTTGGTGGACAAAGTTTAGAATACTGGATTAATGATGGTTTAATGACCATTTTCTTTCTACTAATTGGTTTAGAATTAGAAAGAGAAATATACGATGGTGAGCTCTCCAATATAAAAGACGCCCTACTTCCCATTTTTGCCGCTTTAGGAGGAATGGCAGTACCTGCTGGATTATATCTTTGGCTTAATTTTGGAATTGATGCACAAGCTGGAGCAGGAATTCCAATGGCCACTGATATTGCATTTGCCTTGGGTGTATTATCGCTACTTGGCAATCGCGTGCCATTATCTTTAAAGGTATTCCTAACGGCATTGGCTGTTATTGATGACTTGGGTGCTATTATGGTGATCGCCATATTTTATACAAAAACTATTTTTTGGCTGAACCTTGGTCTAGCAATGGGTATCTTGCTGTTCTTGTTTATTCTTAACAGAATGAAGGTTAAAATTCTTGCAATCTATTTAATAGGTGGAGTTTTCATGTGGTACTTTATGCTAAACTCTGGAATTCATGCCACCGTTACTGGAGTTCTATTGGCATTTGTAATTCCGTTTGGAGACGGAAGTAAAAAGTCTATCTCCTACCAATTACAGAGTTTTTTACACAAACCTGTCGCTTTCTTTATTCTTCCCCTATTTGCATTGGCGAATACTGCAATTGTTGTAGGTGCAGACATTGTTGACGCCCTAACCCAACATTACAGTATTGGTATTGCACTAGGATTAGTTTTAGGTAAACCAATAGGGATTGCCTTATTTAGCTTTATCGCTGTCACT